>JASHTD010000075.1 GCA_030040725.1 Candidatus Sulfotelmatobacter sp.
GAGTTGGCAAATCTTGGCGCCACAACCGTCCTCTGTGGGCGTACTCGCTCCGCACTCGAGTCGACGGCGCAAGCGATCATGAAATCCGGCGGCAAAGCCGAAGTCCTTCCCCGCGACGTGACCGATCTCGCCTCAGTGGAAAAAGCCGCCTCTCAAATCGAATCTTCCTTTCGGCGGCTGGATATCCTGGTGAACAATGCAGGCGTCGGCGGATTTGGCGGCCTGCTGCATCGCCTACCTCCCGAGGAATGGGACCGCATCCTGAACACGAACTTGCGTGGCGTGTACTACATGACACGCGCCTTCGCGCCCATGATGATTGCGGCGCGGTCCGGGCACATCATCAACATCTCATCGCTCGCCGGAAAAAATCCACTGCCCAACGGCGCGGCCTACGCGGCCTCGAAATGGGGTTTGAACGGGTTGAGTTACTCGCTGGCCGAGGAGCTCCGAGTTCACAACATCCGCGTATCAGTAATCTGTCCCGGTTCTACCAACACCGAACTCAGCCCGCACCAGGGCAAAGACACTTCCAAAATGCTGCAACCGGAAGACGTCGCCCACGCTGTGGCTATGCTGGTCACGCAGAGTCCGCAGTCGTTTGTCAGCGAGATCAGTATGCGGCCAACGCAAAAGCCCTAAGGGATGAGGAGACAAATCGGCAACCAGCCATCGGGCGAGAGCCGCCTCGGCGGGTTGCCGTTTGAGCGAGTCGATTAGGAATTACTTGTCCAGAACCTTCACCGCTTTCGTGGCCAGGGCGGCGTGTTCTTTCCGGAAGGCACGGGCGATGTCGCCGAGCGGCGTTTCATACTCGATAAACCCAAGTTCGGAAAGCGGAACTTCGCCTTTTGCATAGGTGTAGACGGAAGTATCGAGCAGGGTTGTTTCCTGCGCCATGGTGTGCTGAGCCGCATGCTGCGGGTGATCCATCATCACCACGGGCTGCGGAAGATTGCTCAGAACCGGAGCATTCTGTGCGAAAGCTGCCGGGGCAAAAAGCAAACAAACTGCGCAAAGTAGAGTTTTCATCGCTTGATCCTTATCCGGGGGAAAATCATTTGAATGCCGGACAAACTCGCAAAGTGCCTGATTAGCAGGGCTTCTGGCCTGATATGGGCAATCCTTCGGCCACACGCTGACCGCTGGGATTCGACTTAGACGAGGCGGTCCGAGGCAAGAGTGCAATAGTTTGCACACATGTGGAAGAGGCGGTTTTGCGGCCTTCCACCCACCTTCCCGTGAGCGTGTCACCGCTTCTCTCAAAGCACCGATTGAAGCAGAACCCGCGTTGCGTAAGGTGTTTCGCGTATGAAAAAACCTTCACAGTTGACACCCTGAACAAACGCGCACACAATCGTTCGGTCTTGTTGATCCCCTGCTTCCACTTGGGTTCTGGAACTCCAACAAGTCATTTGCAGAATCATCCAAACCACACTTGCTTTTCAAAAGACCCTAAGGAGACTCATACAAATGAAGCAACGATTCACTGTGCTCAGCTGCTTAGCTGTGCTCTTGATGGTCGCCGGCATGATTGGCGTCACCTTTGCCCAGGACACACCGCTGTTAACGCATCATGTCCGTCAAGTTACGCTCAACGGCCAAGCGCCGCTCGTCGGCCATCCTCCCGCAACCCAATCCCTGGATCTTGTATTTGTTCTCCAACATCGCAATGAAGCTGGGCTGCAGACCTTCCTGAAAGAACTCTATGATCCCGCGAGCCCGTCCTTTCATCACTTCCTTACTGTGGAACAATTCACCGCACAATATGGTCCGTCGCAAAAGGATTACGATGCAGTGATTCGCTTCGTTCAGTCACACGGACTCGCGGTTGTTGCAACATCTCGTAACCGCATGAACCTGAGTGTCCGGGGCAGTGTTGAGAATATCGACAGGGCACTCAACATCACGCTGGGCTTGTATCAGCATCCTACTGAAAACCGCACGTTCTTTGCTCCCGACCGCGAACCCAGGCCGGAACTCAGCGTGCGGCTATGGCATATTCAGGGCTTGGACAACTACTCGAGACCGCATCCGATGCTCTCGCGCCGGAACGTAACCAGTGGGACGGGTCATTCGAACGCCACCACCGGTTCCTGCCCCGGGGCATCGTTCTGCGGCAGCGATATGCGCGCGGCCTATTACGAGGGAACAGCTCTTACCGGAGCTGGCCAGTCAGTGGGGTTGTTTGAGTTGCTCGGAACGGATTTGACGGATCTTGAAACCTATTACAAGAACGCTAACCAGGTCAACAATGTCCCGATCACCCTGGATTCCGTCGACGGGCAGAACACGCTCTGCAAAGAACCGAGCTGTGATGATACAGAACAAACCCTCGACATGACTCAGGCGCTAGGCATGGCGCCCGGCTTGTCCAGTCTCGTAATGTACATCGGAAAAGGCGGACTGTCCGGACAGAGTGTCGACGACGCAGGCATCTTCAATGCTATGGCGACGGCGAGCCCACTCAATGCGCAGTTGAGCTGCTCGTGGGCCTGGCTACCAGCAGACCCGACCACGGATAATCCATATTTCGAGGAATTCGCCACTCAGGGCCAGAACATCTTCATGGCCTCGGGCGATAGCGGCGACTGGGCCGATGCTGAGTTTGTCTATCCCGCCGACGACGTATACGTCACTTCGGTTGGCGGCACGGAACTGGACACCACCGGGCCGGCTGGAGACTGGGCCTCAGAGACCGCATGGAGTTACAAGCCCAATGACAGCGGCAGCGGTGGCGGAATCTCTCCAAACAAATTCCCGATCCCGTCGTGGCAGGTAACCACCGCTTCTGGTTGCGCTACCTGCTCACAAACTTACCGCAACGGCCCCGATGTCTCAGCCAATGCCAACTACTCCTTCTACGTCTGCGCCGATCAAACCACGTGCACGGAAAACCTCTACGGCGGAACCAGCTTCGCGGCTCCGATGTGGGCTGGATATATGGCTCTGGTCAACGAACAGGTACTCTCGAACGGGGGAACCAAAACTCTGGGGTTCATCAATCCGGCGCTTTATACGATCGGTTTGGGCAGCAGCTATGACACAGACTTTCACGACGTAACTAGTGGTTGCCAGCCCCAGAAAGCCGGCTACTGCGCAACCGTGGGCTACGATCAAGTCACTGGCTGGGGCAGCCCGAACGCCGACAATCTGATCAACGCGCTGGCGCCAGCGGCGTCCGGTTCGTTCACCATCTCCGCTTCCCCGAACAAAATCAAGATCGTTCAGGGCAGCTCCGCGACCTCGACGATCACTGCTTCCATCTCCGGCGACTTCGACTCTGCGATCAGCTTGTCCGCATCGTTGAAGACCGTAAGCTTCAACCCGAGCAGCATTCCTGCACCTGGTTCGGGAACTTCCACAATGACCATCACTGTTCCGAAAAGCACTCCTCTTGGAATCCACACCTTCAAGGTATCTGGATCCGGCGGAGGCACGACTCAAACGATCACCGTAGCCATCGACGTCGTGCAATAGCACTGCGCTCGATGAGACAAAGCCCGGGCCGCGTGCCCGGGCTTTTTTGCTGCTCGTGAGAGTCGTTCCGTCCGTCAAGCAACCTCTTTCAGTTTCAGCAGTCGAGATGGCAAATACGCGCGGCCTAGGCCGTGCTGCTAAAATGATTTTTCCGATCATGTTCGAGAATCTTCAGGAAAAACTGCAACGCGCGTTTAAATCCCTTCGCGGACAGGCGCGCCTGAGCGAAGAAAACATCGCCGAGGCTCTGCGCGAAATCCGCCTTGCTTTGCTCGAAGCCGACGTCAACTTCAAAGTAGTCAAGGAATTGATCGATCGCATCCAGGCGAAAGCCGTCGGCCAGGAAGTGATGACGGCTCTTTCGCCAGGCGAGCAGGTCATCAAGATCGTCCGGGATGAACTGGTTGAAACGCTTGGCAAGGACACGGCGCGCATCAAGTTTGCCTCGCAACCACCAACGGTCGTACTGATGGCGGGACTGCAAGGCTCCGGCAAAACCACAACTTCCGGAAAGCTGGCGAACTGGTTCAAGACTGGAGGCCATCGTCCCCTGCTGGTTTCGGTCGACGTTTATCGGCCCGCCGCGCGCGAGCAGCTAAAAGTGGTGGCTGACGCGGTGAAAGCACAGATTTATGAAGGTCAGGTGACCGAGGCGAATACCGCGACAGTCGAGCGGTTGGTAAGAGAAGCGCGTCGCGAAGCCATGATTTCCGGCTGCGATGTGCTCATCGTCGATACTGCCGGCCGCTTGCATATCGACGATGAACTGATGGACGAGATGCAGTCGCTGAAGAAACTGCTGAATCCGTCGGAGATTTTGTTCGTTGCTGACGCCATGACCGGCCAGGACGCAGTCCGCTCGGCGGATGAGTTTCATAAGAAGCTTTCGCTCACGGGAGTAGTGCTCACGAAGATGGACGGCGATGCACGCGGTGGCGCGGCGCTGTCGATTCGACAGGTGACTGGGCAGCCGATCAAATTCATCGGCGTTGGCGAAAAATACGATGCCCTCGAGCCGTTTCATCCCGACCGCATCGTTTCGCGCATTCTCGGCATGGGCGACATCCTCTCGCTGATTGAGCGCGCGGAATCGCAGATCGACAAGAAAAAAGCGGCCGAGATGGCCAGCAAGGCTTTGAGCGGCGACGGCTTCTCACTGGAAGATTTTCGTGATCAGCTGCGGCAAGTGAAGAAGATGGGATCAATGAAAAACCTGATCGGCATGCTTCCTTCGATTGGGCCGTTTTCGGGATTGCAGAAGGCGGCTGATCACGTCGATGAAAAACAGATCAACCGTGTCGAAGCCATCATCAACTCGATGACCATGCAAGAGCGCAATCATCATGAAGTGATCAACGGCAGCCGGCGCAAGCGCATCGCTCGCGGATCGGGAACGACCGTGCAGGAAGTGAATAATCTGCTTCGCCAGTACGCACAGATGAAGAAAATGTTCAAACAGATGGGCAAGCCCAGCTTCGCTCGCAGAATGGCCGGGATGAAGCTGCCGGGAATGTAGCGAGTCCTGAGTCGCGAGTTGTGAGTCCCGGGTCGTGAGTCACTAAACGGTCTGATCTTATGGGGCTTTATGAAGTAGCAAGAACAAGGTTGCGAAGAGCCATAGCTCACGGGGAACGCCTTGCGCAACTTTGGAATGAGCTGCCTTCCCATTATCTATGCACACCCAAGGCGAGGGCAGTGGATGCAGAGGGCAACTGCGAACTGGTTGCTACGAATGTTGGATCCATCCCTGACGAGCTGCCGCTACTTCTCGGCGAGATGCTTTATCAACTCCGCTCCGCGTTGGATTCCTGCATCTACCAAGCGACCGTTTACGCAACGAAGCAAGATCCTCCCCCAGATGAGGGGAAGATCGAGTTCCCGATCACGACCGACCCAAAGGAATGGCCTAGCCTCGCAGAGCGTCGGCTATTTGCGCTTCCCGCACCGATTCAGGACGCAATAGAGCGCGTACAACCGTACAAAAGTCAGTCACTGCCTCCAGCAGAGATGGTCAAAAGCATTAATAGATCGTTGGGTATTTTGCATGATCTGGCCCGGAAGGATCGACACAGAACGCTTCATGTTGTCGGGTCGTGGCCGCTTGATATGAGCCCGGCTTTCAGACTGCCGGATGGCGCGAGCGTAGACTCACTCGAGGTCTTGCCTCCGTCGGTCCTGAGAGACGGAACTGTGATCGCGAAGTTTCATATCAGTGGACTCGTCAGCGACAGCGGAGTCTCTGTTAACCCTCAATTGAACTTTCCTTTCCTTGCGGTGCAATTCCAATCAGTGCGCAACAGAAAGCACTTGCAGATTCCTGCTGTATTCTGCTCCGGCCAGAACACGGATGCCGGAGTCA
>JASHTD010000076.1 GCA_030040725.1 Candidatus Sulfotelmatobacter sp.
GATCCCAGTCATCTTTTCTGGCAGAACATCGATCCGATTGCTGCAATCCGGTTGCTCAAAGATTCCATCTTCCACGTTCACGCCAAAGACACGCAGCTCTACCCGGCGAATCTTTCGCGCGCCGGAGTGCTTGACACCAAACCTTATACGCAAGAACGCCAACGCAGCTGGATCTTCCGCACCTGCGGATACGGCCATGGCGCCGAGTGGTGGGGCGAATTTATCTCGACACTGCGCATGTTCGGTTACGATTCTGTACTATCCATTGAGCACGAAGACAGTTTGCTTTCGGCCGAAGAAGGCCTGACGAAGGCGGCGAATCTTCTGAACAGTATCGTAATCCGCGACCAGCCGGGCGCCGCGTGGTGGACCTGAGCATTTTCCGCGAATCGAAAGAGATTCCATCGCATGTTGATACTCGCAGCCGTTGCCACCGCTTTTGTCGTTTATGGAATGATCGCCTCGATGCTGGGCACAATTCTGCCCGACCTCTCGAAGAGATTCGCGCTTTCGCCCAGCCAGAATGGAACGATCGCATCGGTGCAGGCGCTGGGGCTGATTCTGGCTTCGCTCGCCGTCGGCCCGCTGCTCGATAACGAAGGGAAAAAAGTTGGGCTCGTTCTCGGGCTTGCGCTGATCGTCGTTGCACTCGTCAGCCTGCCTCGCGTGCGCGGATTTCGTGGCATCCTGATTACGTTGTTTCTTCTTGGGGTCGGCGGCGGCACGGTTGTAACGGCGGCGAATTCTCTGGTCAGCGATGTGGGTCAACTTCACCGGGGAATCGCGCTGAATCTGGTCAATCTGTTTTTTGGGCTCGGCGGACTGGCCACGCCATTTATCTCCGCCAATCTTTTTTCCAATAACTGGATTCGCCTTTGCCACACCGTTGGCTTATTGACGCTGGTGTCCCTCGCGATTCAGATTTTTACCCGGATGCCCGGTCCGACTGGCGTGGAAACTTTTGTGCTCGCGGATGCCGGTTCGGTTCTTGGCAAGCCGCTGCTACTGTTGATCGGGCTTTTTCTCTTTCTTTATATCGGCTGCGAGGTAGGCGTGTGGAACTGGTTGACGCGCCACTTGATTGCGCAAGGAATACCAGAGTCGCGAGCGCTCAACATCCTCTCGCTTGGGTTTGCGCTCGGCCTGCTGATCGGACGAATCGGCGTTTCTCCGATTCTCGTCCACGTGCCCGCGATCACGGTGACCATGGGCGCATCCGCCGCAATGGCGGTTACAACTTTCTTTATGCTGCGCACGAATCGGCCCGTCGCCGCGTTGGTTCTGGTTTTTCTTGCAGGACTTTCGATGGCGCCGGTATTCCCCACAACTATCGCGATCGTCGGTGACGCATTTCCCCGCATGACCAGCACCGCGATTGGATTCGTGATCACCTGCGGATGGACCGGCCTCGCCGTAAGTTCCCGCGTGATCGGCGCAATCGCCGGAGGAGATCCTCTTCGGCTCAGGAAGGCCCTTCTCGTAATTCCTGCATCTGCCGTGCTGATGGTCGGTCTCGATGTAGCCATCCGAACCATGTTGCGCTGAGGCCATCTCAACATAACAAGCAACGAACTACGCTTTGAATTTCTGCATATACTCCGCGTCGATTTTCAATGCTTGCATGGCCGGCATATCGAATTCTTCCTGCTCCACAAAAGCATGCTTGATCTGCGCTTTCTTGGCCGCTTGAAAGATCGGACGATAGTCGATGGTTCCCCGTCCCAATTCTGAGGATGGCGGCGCATTCTCGGGGGTAACTCCGGCCGTCAGCTTGAAATCCTTCACATGCAGCATCGAAAAACGCGACGGGTGTTCCGACAGGTATTCGGCCGGATTCTTTCCGGCGACGGTGCACCAGCCGCAATCGAGTTCCATCGTTACTTTCGCGGGATCAGTCAGCCGCAGCAATTCGTCATAGAACACAACGCCATTTTCTGAACCAAACTCCGGCGTATGGTTGTGGTAACCGAAGCACATGCCGGCTGCATGCACGCGCTCGCCGATGCGATTGAACTGGTCGGCATTCCACCGCCAGTCTTCGAGCGTCATGTGCTCGCGCGCCGCGCGTGAACCGGCATCTTTCACGCTTGCTGGATCTTTGAACCAGGGCGATGCGCAAACGATGTAATCGAGACCAAGATTTTTGGCATATTCGATCGTCTCATCCACTTTCGGCAGCAAGTCTTTCAAAGAATAATGGGCGCTCACGCAGCGTAGCCCTGCACGATTCATCGACTCTCTCACTTGGCTCGCACTGCGGCCGAAAAAGCCCGCGGCTTCAACTTCGCGATAACCGATCGCGTTGAGCTGTCGCAATGTTCCGTCATAATGCTTTGGCAGAAAATCTCGCACCGAATAGAGTTGGATCCCCAGTGGCAGCCCCAGCGGATAAGCCATCAACTCGGGCATGCGGCTGAAAATCGCCAGGCCGACTCCCGATGCAGAAATGCTTTTCAGAAAAGTTCTTCTCGAAACCCGCAGCATGGTTCGGTTCCTTTCCCAGAGATTTACTTTTCTCCGCGTGCGAATGGTGATCAGCCGCGAATCGCCTTTGCACTCGCGTCCCAGGTAGCGATCGTATTCTTGAAATATGCGTAGTTAGCCAGATGGCAGCCGATTGCCGCATGGTTGCCGAATTCTTCGTTCTCAACCGTCTTCGTGCGGCTTCGAACCGCGTTGAAAAAGTTCGCCTGATGCGCCGAGACATCGCTGTAGTTGTCCGGTGCCGTAAATGTTTCAGCTTCAACCGCCTTATATTCGAGCGGATCCGGCTGCGGATTTTCCGCCATCCACTTGGCTAAGTATTCTTTCCGCAATTTCTCCGGCCAGCCTTTGATCGAGTAGCCCTCCGGTTTGGGAGTCGTGTCCTGCGGTGTGAAGACCAGCGTTTGTCCGTTGATCTCCATCGTGCCTTTCGTGCCGTGAAACTTAATCGGCTCTCCGCCAGCGTTGTTCAAATTGCAGCGCAGGGCCACTCGAAGCTTCGGATAATCGTAGAGCGTCTCGATCAGATCGGGAAAATCACGGCCATCTTTCCAACGAAATAACCCTCCGCTCGACTGGGCGCGCTGCGGAGCCTCGTCGACACCCAGAATGAAATGAATCCCGGAAAGCAAATGCACGAACAAATCGCCAGCCAAACCCTCGCCGTAATCCGAGTAACACCGCCAGCGGAAAAACCGCACCGGATCAAACGGACGCTTGGGCGCGCCAACCAGGAATTCGTTCCAGTCAATGGTTTGCTCGCTGGCATCCGGCGGAATCGGATAAACCCATGCGCCGCTGGGCGAGTTGCGGTCGGATGCTCCTTCCACAAAAAACACATCCCCCAGCGCACCCGATGTATAAAGCTCGCGGGCTTTCTCATAAACAATGGAACTCACGCGCTGGCTACCGACCTGCAAGATGCGGTTTCCTCGCTGCACGGCCTCGACTATCGCAAATCCATCCTCAACGTTGTGCGACATCGGCTTCTCGCAGTAAACATCCTTCCCCGCGGCGCAAGCGTCCACGACAATACGCCTGTGCTGATGATCGGCCACAGCCACGATCACGGCGTCAACATCCTTGCGATCAAGAATTTCTCTATAGTTGCGAGTTGCCGGAACCTGTTTCTTCACCGCTTCGCGAGCCGCTTCGTGACGGCTGTCATAAAGATCGCAAACCGCCACGCATTCGATCCCCTGCACGTCCAGCGACGCCGTCAGCAATTCACAGCCGCGCGTCCCCGTCCCGATCGACGCAAATCGAATCCGATCGCTGGGCGCGACGTCGTGGCCCGCGCCAAACAATGCCAGCGGTTCGAGCCGTGTTACTTTCATCGCGGCCCGGCTGCCCAATGAAGCCGCCCCGAACCGCACAAAATCTCGCCGAGTTAATGTATGCATGACTTCTCTCCAACCTCCGCCGAGCTGCGTTCGTCCTGTGCAATGGAAAAATTGTGCACTCCAGCCTATCAAGTCATGGTGCTGCGTCCAAGTCTGTTAGGGGTTTGGGCGTCTCAAAGTGTGAAGCTCAGCTCGCCCAGCAGAGCAGCACGGTCGAGGCGACAACCGCGAAAGGGAAGGTGCTCGAGAACGATGTACGTTACGTGTGACGCCTTGACTACCTCAACGCGAAGGCGAACGTCCAGTTTAGGGTTAGACTCGGGCCGGCGAAGTTCCGCTATCTTTCCCACTCCGTGCCCATGTTGTCGTCGGTAATGATGCGGGCGCCCGCGGTTCTGGCGCGGACGTGATCCGCAGATTCCAGGAGGAATGGATAGTTCACATGCCGGTCCATCGTCGTCGTCATCGACAACACTTCCTCGAACCGGCGGCGATCCCGCTCTCGTGAAAAATCGAAAACCGGTTGCCCATCGATCGAGTAGCGCACGAGGATGTCGCGCCAGCGTTGCGCATCGAGTTGCAACGGCGAATCGCTGACCACCATGAAAGTCTGCAGCAGCATTCCGAACGGGAATACCTTCAGGCCCGTGGCCTCAGCCTCGTCGGAATCGGTCGTGTTGTAGAAATGCACCCCTCCCGGATTCAGGTGCTGCCGGATCATCTGCAGAAATTCCACCGACAGCAGATTGGTGCTGTGGCATCGCCAATTATGGGTGGTATTCATGATGATGGCATCGAATTTGCGATCGCGATTGTGAATCAGCCAGCGTCGCCCATCGTCGATGTCGATGTGAACCTTCGGATTTCGCAGCAGGCTCTCCACCAGAGGATTATTTTTGATGAGGGACAAGTACCCGGGATTGATTTCAACAATCGTCAGGTGTTCGACCTGCGGATGGTTCGCAATGACTTGTGCCCACGACCCCGACGCCAAACCGACCATGAGAACCTCTTTGGGATCGGGATGGAAGTAGCTCAAGGCGTAGGGACGCTGAATCCAATTGCCATCTTCTACCAGGCTCACGCTGAACGCTCCGTCGTAAACGCCGCCGCCAAAGACGACCCCCTTCTGGCTTACCGTGATGACTCCGCTCTTGTTTTCAACGATTGCTCCGAATTGCGGGCCGCCCAGGAAGTTGTTCCGAATCGTGCTAAGCGGGTAACTCCACTTCATGAGCATCTTTTCGTACATGTCGCGATATAGAAATTGCGAAGCCGCGGTTACGAAAATTCCCGCCAGCAAGATTCCGGATGCGCAGCCGATCAGTGTGATTTTTGCTGGACGCGCCTTGAGCAGGAAGACGAAAGCCAATGCCAGGCCAAGCAACGTCAGCACCACGCAGACCTCTCTGAGGGGCA
>JASHTD010000077.1 GCA_030040725.1 Candidatus Sulfotelmatobacter sp.
GGAGTGGCGCCGTTTCCCGTGCGCACAAGTCCGTCGGCGATGGTCCATTCGAAGACCGGCAAACTCAGCTCAGAGCAGGCTGCACGCACCAGCGAAACCGCGCGCATCTCTTCGACGGTCTCCATCACCACGATCGGCGTGGAGGAGTTGAGCAGAACCTTTAGCCGCTCGATTGGAGTTTGTTGTGAGCCCATATGCATTGACCCGATTCACAATCATAGCTTCGCTACCAACCGAAATATGCTCGCGGTGCAATCGGGGGCAAACAAAGGTAATCGGCGATTGCAATGGAAAAAGGTGGGCCTCGCAGCGCCGAAGCAGAACCATGGATGTTCCGCTAACCACGATTGCTTACGATCATTCTTGACTTACTCTATATAATAGAGTACTCTGTTAATGTCAGGAAATAAGAATGGTTTCCCTTATGTATCGTCTTCTGCCACCGGAGGTCATTCATGAAAACCGCAATTTCGCTTTTCCGCCCCACAACGTTTCTCCCAGCAGTATTCGTCCTTTTGTTCAGTCTCACACTCATCGCACAACAACCGGCTTCGAGCAGTGTTGATACGCAGCGCGAGGCCATGAGAAAGTTATCGTTTCTCTCCGGTCACTGGACAGGCCCCATCACTATCTTTCGCGGGACGGGCGAACCACTTCGTCTCATCCAAACGGAAAATGTGGACTACAAGCTTGACGGCCTCGTTCTGCTCATTGAGGGCCAAAGTACCTCTGCCAGCGGCAAGGTTCTGTTCAGCGCTTTGGCTACGATTGCATACGACGACGCCTCTCGTAGTTATCGCTTCCGCGCCTACCATGATGGCCACTACCTCGACACTGAGCTTTCGGTGCCGGACCACGGCTTTTCCTGGGGCTTTACGTCAGGTCCGGCGGACGTTGTGAATAACATGCAGTTGACCGCCAAAGGTGAGTGGAGCGAGTTCACCGAGTTGACGGTTGGCAGCACCACTCCGCAGCACAGCATGGAAATGTTGCTTCAACATCAGCCGTGAGAAAGGAAAAGACCATGCAGAACAACACGACCGGACAGGATTTGAAGGAGAGCTTGAGCATCATCGAGCGCATGATCGCTGAGGGCCGCCATACCACAGAGCGTTGGGGATGGACATTCGTGCTGTGGGGCGTTGCTTTTTATCTCGCCTTCGCGTGGTCAGCCTGGAGTCACAGCGGGTGGGCGTGGCCGGCCACTATGTTGATCGCCGTGATTGTCACAGTGATCGTCGCTTCCTTGAAGGCTGGCGATGATCCACAGACGACGCTCGGCCGGGCGATCGGCTCTATCTGGATCGCTCTGGGAATTTCGATGTTTGTGCTCTTTCTTGCCCTCGGCCTAAGTGGAAGACTGACCGATCAGCATGTTTTTGTGGCGGTGATGTCGGCCATTCTTGGCATGGCCAACGCAGCGTCTGGCCTTATTCTGCGGTGGAAGGTCCAGCTGGCGTGCGCGGTCGCCTGGTGGCTAACGGTGCTGGCTAGCTGCTTTGGCAGCGATGCGCAGAGTTTCATTGTGTTTATGATCGCTATTTTTCTATGCCAGATCGTGTTCGGCATCTACGGCATAATCGCTGAAGTGCAAGTGCGCAAGCGCACGGTTTAATCGATGCCTCCTTTACCTGAACTCGATCCCGTAGTTCACGGCAGGCTGCGCCTGGCCTTGCTTTCGCTGCTCAGCGGTGTGGAACAGGCCGAGTTTACTTGGCTCCGCACTAAGACTCAGGCCACGGACGGCAACCTGGGCGCCCAGTTGCTCAAGCTCGAGGAAGCCGGGTACGTGGCCATCAAAAAGAAGTTCGTGTTGCGCAAGCCGCAGACCGTTTATCGCATCACCGAAACGGGTCGCCAAGCTCTTGCCGCATACGTCCAGGCGTTGAAACAGTTGCTCGGTCGTCTTTAACGGGCGAACTCGAAGCCCGGCGAATTGACAAGCTCACGTCGCAAGTGTTGTTACCAGATGGGATGAGAAAGCCGGTCTGCGACGAAGCGCAAGAAATAAACCGGAGACCGGCAATAAAGAAGATCAGCCCTGCCAGCTTCCAGCGTTCTTACCCTTTCCCAATCATCGCGAAAGAACTGGACCACCACCCCGAGACACAGGCCACCGAGTCGGTGGCCTGTCTTCTCTGAGATACAACCGCAGCATCAAGGAATGATCGCCAGAGCCGCGGAGCCCAGGCAATTGTTTGTGCGGTTGCTTTCCGTGAATGGGCTGTAGCCTGCGTTTGCGCAGGCGACGATGTAGTAGGTGCCGGCGATGCCTGTGGGCAGCGTCAGCGATGTGGTTGCCGTGTTGCTGTTGGGTGCTGTGAGACTAGGTACTGAGCGGCTGCCCAAGTAGGTGCCACTCTGCGCCGTGGCTGAAGTGGTGAGGTAGAACCAGGTGGTTGAAACCGGCGCCACTCCTGCCAGATTGCTCACCGTGTCCGTCACATGGATGACGCCGCCAGCTACAAGCGAGCCGGTGACACTCACTGCAGTTTCGTCTAAATCGGCGCTGGCTACGGTGATGGCTGCCGAACCGAAGCAATTGTTGGTTCGGTTGCTTTCCGTGAATGGGCTGTAACCCGCGTTAGCACAGGCGACGATGTAGTAGGTGCCGGCGATGCCCGTGGGCAGCGTCAGCGACGTGGTTGCCGTGTTGCTGTTGGGCGCGGTGAGACTAGGTACTGAGCGGCTGCCCAGGTAGGTGCCACTCTGCGCCGTGGCTGAAGTAGCGAGGTAGAACCAGGTCGTCGAAACTGGTGCTACGCCCACAAGATTGCTCACCGTGTCGGTCACCTGGATGGCGCCACCGCTTGCCAACGAGCCGGTAACACTGACGGCAGTTTCGTCCAGATCGGCGCTGGCCAAAGTGATGGCTGCCGATGCAGAGCAATTGTTGGTAGTGTTGCTTTCCTTGATCGGAGTGTAGCCCGCATTAGCACAGGCCACGATGTAATACGTGCCGGCAATACCAGCAGGCAGCGTCAGTTGAGTAGACGTTGCCGTATTGCTGCCGCCTGCAACAAGGCTGGGCACCGAGCGGCTGCCCAGATACGTGCCACTCTGCGCCGTCACCGAGGTAGCCAGATAGAACCAAGTGCTGGTCGCTGCTGCAGCTTGGACGCCCTGATCCGTAGCTGTATCCGTCACCTGAATCGTGCTGCCGGACGTGGTCGCGGCAGGCGCGGTAACCCCGCTTTCGATCATGTCGACACCCGCTGCGCCAACGGTTAACATGCCGGGATTCACAGTCACGGAATAGTTGCTGGCTGCCTGTCCGCTAATGGTGGCCGTGATGGGATATTGCCCAATCGGGCTGGCAGTTCCCGCTGTAGTTGAGTAGTTGACGATTAGGTTGCCGGTGGTCAGATCATTGTTCACCGCGCCTGTGACCGTGCCGGCGAGAGTTGGGTTGGCCGTTCCCACCGCACGAGTGTAGCTGTTGGGGGACACCGTCAGCGGCTCATCTGCCACCGTCAGCGCGACGCTGGTAGTTGCAGAGGTATAGGCCGTCGTGTTGGTCGGGCTGAAAGTGACCCAGAGCGTCTGCGGACCCGCAGCGAGCACTGCGCCCGCTCCTGGCGTGTAGAGGAAGGTTCCCGCCACGCCGCCGCTGGTTGCGTCCAACTGGGTCGCGCTAAGAGGCGTGCCATAGATGATTGCAGCCGGTGTCGGCCAAATGAGCGTGGGCACGACTTGGGCCGGGTTTCCGATCCCGCTTAACGTCGATGACTGGGGGCTGTTGAAGGCATCGTCCGTAATCACGAGTGTACCCGTGAGTGGATTCCCTACGACACTGGGAGCAAACACAACGCCCACTGCGCAGGTAAAGCCGATTGACAAGGGCTCTCCGGGAACGCAGTCGTTGCCCACACCCTGTAGCCCGTAGTTGGAAGAAACCGCAAGAGTGCTGATATTCAGCGCCGCATTTCCCACATCCGATACGTCCACGCTCTGCGGACTGCTGATCTGATCTAGGTTCAGTGCGCCGAAGGACAAGGCTGACGTAGCCACGTTCACTTTGCGGATGCGGGCATTGACGTTGTCCGTGATATAGAGGTTACCGGCGCTGTCGACTGCCACGCCACCCGGGCCGTTGAGCTCCGCGATGGTCGCCGAGCCACCGTCGCCGCTGAAGCAGTAACCGACGGAGCAGTTGCTGTTTCCCGCCACAGTGGTGAGGATGCCGTTGACGTCTACCTTACGGACGCGGTCGCTGCCCGTTTCCGCAATGTAGAAGTCGCCCGCGGTATCCACTGCTAAGCCTTGCGGGATATCGAGTTCGGAGGCAATCGCTTGGCCGCCGTCCGCTGTGTAACCCCTGACTCCTGTTCCCGCCACGGTAGTGATGACTCCTGCCGAATTCACCACGCGCACGGCAGAGTTGCCATAGTCCAGAATGTAGAGGGCTCCCCAGGGACCCACCTCAACGCTGTCAGGCTCCGAGAGTTCAGCTTGTGTCGCCGGGCCACCGTCTCCGCTGTAGCCCTGATTACCGTTGCCCGCAAACGTAGTAATGATGCCGTTGACGTCCACCTTGCGAACACGTTCGTTGTCGACGTCTGCGATGTAGAGGTTGCCGTTGATGTCCACCGCCACGTCGGAAGGATAGTTCAGTTCGGCGTTGATGGCTGGACCGCCATCCCCGCTGTAGCAGCAACCGCCGTTGCCGGCCACGGTGGTGATGATCCCGTTGACGTCAACTTTGCGGATACGGTTGCCCAAATATTCGGCGATGTAAAGATTGCCTGCGCTATCTAACCTCACGCCAGTTGGATGGTTGAGTTGCGCGCCAGTAGCTGGACCTCCATCTCCGCCGTAGCCTTGAATTCCGTTGCCCGCCACGGTAGTGATGATGCCGTTGATATCGACCTTGCGCACTCGGTTGTTCATCTCGTCCGCAATATAGAAGTTGCCAGCGCTGTCGACGGTCACGCTGGTGACGCTGTAAATTTCCGCACTGATGGCCGGGCCGTTATCTCCGGCGTAGGCCTGCGTGCCATTGCCTGCCACAGTGATGATAATGCCAGGAGTGAAGGCTAGAGCAGACCCCATACCTCCCCCCTCAAGGCCGAAGCTGTAGTTGTTGGAGTTGCTATCGGTCACTATGAGCGGGAACCAACGCTGCCCCGGCTGAGTGGGCGTGAATTGCACTTGCAAGGTGCAGGTAGTACCGGCAGAAAGAGGCGTGTTCAGCGCGCAGGAGTTGCTCAGCACAGAAAAGTCGCCGCTGGTCTGTGTGCTGGCGAGCGTCAGCGCCGTGTTGATCAAGAGAGATACGTTCTCCGTTCTACTCGCATTGATATTTGTCCAAACAAAATCCGTTGGCCCTTGCCCTGAGGTCAGCTTGCGAACAAGTTGGTTGGCCTGGTCCGCGATATACAAATTCCCGAAATTATCCAGGGCTACGTCGTCTGCACCATTGAACCACGCGTTGGTGGCCTGGCAACCATCGCCGGCGAAATCTGTTTCTTCCCCGCAGCCGCCACCGCCGCCTGCCACGGTGTTTATGAATCCGCCAGTGTTTACCATACGCACGCGGGCACCGTTATCCGCGATATAGAGGTTGCCGGAGTTGTCAGTCGCGACGCTCCAGGGAACTATGGCCGCGGTGGTGGCGGGGATGTTGTCCTCCTCGTATCCGTACGTGCCGCCGCCGGCTACTGTGGTGATGTTTCCGCTCGTGTCCACTTTGCGAACGCGAAAGTTGTTAAGGTCCGCGATGTAGAGGTTCCCTGCATTGTCAAATGCAACGCTCACAGGACTGTTGAGTTGGGCGCTGGTGGCTGGCATGTTGTCGCCATTGTAGCCGCCCGTACAAGCATACCCTCCCGACTGCCCGTTGCCAGCCACGGTGGTAATTGTGCCTGTAGCGTCCACCTTGCGGATTCGGTTATTGCACCACTCTGCGATGTAAAGGTTGCCGGCGCTGTCGAACGTGACACCCGCCGGACCCGCCAGTTGAGCGCTAGTCGCAGGTATGTTGTCGCCGTTGTAACCGTATGTGCCGGTACCGGCCACCGTGGTGATATTGCCACTGGTATCCACTTTTCGAATTCGCTCATTGCCATAGTCTGCAATGTAGAGATTGCCCGCGGCGTCTACCGCTACGCCAAGGGGACTGAAGAATTCCGCACTCAGGGCGGGGATGTTGTCCCCGTTATAGCCCTGAATTCCGTTGCCCGCGACGGTGGTGATAGTGCCACTAGCCGATACCCTTCGTACATGCTCACCGCCATATTCGGCAAAGTAAAGGTTGCCCGCACTGTCGAATGCCATGCCTGCGGGATCCGAGATTTCGGCGCTGGTGGCTGGCCCGTTATCTCCGGCGTAGCCCTGCGTGAGATCTCCTGCCGCCGCGACAATGTCGGGAGCAAGTGTAACCTTCTGTGCCTGCATCTGACCCGTACTTACCCCAGTCAGCAAGCAAACTAAAACCAGCGCCACCGATAGATATGACAGGCGCAAGAAGGAAATGCCGAAAGAATCCGTTTCTCTCCGCAACATATCGTTCATCCTTTTCCGCCCCGATTTCATGGGCTGAAGAAAAATTCCGTTTATTTGGACACTCGCGCCGAGACGCACTGGGACGAGGGCAAAGTGCGGACGCAGGAATGCATTTCACACTCCGCAGATGCGATTGAGAGGATTCTTTCGTCGCATCTGGTATTGGTTACTGGTAGACGCTTCTCGACCGCCGCTTATGGGGGAGTTTGGAGGCAGTCGAGATCGGACAGGATCTCCTCGACTAGAGAGCTATCGGTACGCAAGCCTAGCCATTCGGCTATGCGAAGTCAGTGATGGGCATTACCGTTGCGTGTGTGGAGTGGTGCATCGACTTGTGATTCTCAAGAACGGAGTCTAACCAATCGCAATGCACACAGCTGCAGTTGAGATGGAGGATCAAGAGGCCGGAAGGTCGATTCTAAAGGCGCAGCCACGCGGGACATTCGGTTCAAGAAAAAGACGATGGGTTTGGTGCTTCCCGATCGCTGGTACCTTTGTGGTGTTGATGGCTGGCGTAACCGTGCCGTCGGGATTGTGGCTGTAATTGTCGCGGGTGTGAGTGCAGGTGTTGGTCGCCCGATTGTAAGAAATCGGAGAACGGAAGAAGCTCGATCTGGCATTCTCGGCCACCACTTTCAGATCGAAATTCACCACGCGCTCGCCGGTCACGTTCGAGAAATTCGCTCCCATTCCGTGAGCGGTGTGGCATACCGAGCAGGAAAATCCCGCGTTGATGTGCAGAGCGTGCTTGCTGAAGCTGGCGTTGGAAAGAATGCTGGTCAGGTCGTGGCACTTGGCGCACAACGAATAAGGCCCGCCGGCCGAAGGATCGGTGATCGGCGGTAGCAGATTCGGGGGTTGCACCTCGCAGCTCGCTTTTTTATCTGGCCATGATCGAGCGGCAGGGAGCTCAAGCAACAAGGGTGCGCCTGGCAGGCGCTGCCGCTTGCTGGGCCATAACAGAAACAGAGCAGGCGAACAGCAGCAGATACACCCACAGCCTGTCTGTGATCCGCGACATAGATACCTCCTGATTTGTGGCTTAGGCCTTCGGGCCGAGGAATCCGAACGGCACCGGTTGACGGCTGTTCCGGTCTGAAAGAAGACGCCTCGGGCAAACGTTCAGACCGGGTGACTCGCCGCAAGGGGTGTGCGTCTCAACTGGTGGGAACTGCTCTTCGGAGAGGCAAGAAGAGTGACACGTGGATTCTCTGCTCAGAATCACGCGATGTCAGTGAAGTGAGTCACATCTCGATGTACGTAAATGGGGTTACAGCAGGTGGGTTTCCTAGCTGTTGATAAATCCGGTTAACACTCAAAATCCCCTCATCAGACGCGAACAATCAGCGCGAGTTGTCTGAAGTAATCAGGCCACGGGCCCGGCCCTTTTATTTAGTACTTCCACATCCTGATTTCGTTTCCACGAGATTCGAAATGAACTTCATCCATGAGGTGGCAAATTAGGTAAACGCCGCGTCCGTGATCGGCGTGTAGTTTTTCGTCTCGTTTGGGATCAGGTAGAAGATCCAAATTAAAACCGTGTCCAGGATCGGTGACGACAATCATGATTCGCCCCCGCAGATCGGATTTTACCTGGCACCGGACTTGTTTTGAGGAATCATTCCCGCACCCATGCACGACCGCATTAGCGAGGGCCTCCTGAGTCGCCAATGCAACCTCAAGTTGCTTTTGTTCGGGAACTTGCAGCCGCGCTAGGCTTTCAGATACGGCATCCACCACCGCGCCGATGGCCTCGGCATCGGCGGGGACGCTGAGGTCGATCAGTTCCGCTAAAGCGCTATTTTCTGGGCTACCGCTCAACTCATCCGGCATAGAAGTCCATTTTGTTCTCGAATTCAACCATCGAGATCGGCGATTTAAACGAAAGAATCCACCGCTGCGTCGTCGTTATCGAAGACCTCGAACAGGTTCAGAACGCCCACCAGGCGCAGGGTCCGAACCGCGAACTGGGACGGTTGTGCGAGTTTGATGTTTCCACCCTTCTTTTTGAGCGAAGCCAGAAAGCGTATGAGCAAACCAATCCCACTGGAATCAACCATCGGAACTTCGGACAGGTTCACGACAATCCGAGTGTCTCCATTGTCGAGCGCTTCCTCTAGAGTCTCTTGCAACGCGTCGACGGCAGGACCCATGCGAAGGGGCCCCCGAAGCTGAATGACTTGCACTTGCGCACGCTTACGGACGTTTATATCCAAACTACCTCCGCGAGGACAGTACTCAGCCCTGGATGAAGAGTGATGATTAAGAACGCGCGTTCAAGTTACGGGAATCAGCCGTGTTTTGCAAGCCTTTGGGGGGTGCGGCATTGTGAATTGATCTACCCTTCAGCACGCTTCTGGGGACGGCGCTGCTGGAGCGCAATCATTGTCGAGTCGCTAAAGACTGAAAAGATAATTATTTCATCCTAAGAGGTCCAATTTTTGACATAATCGGTGGCGCTTTGAAGAAGGCTTCCACGCCTGATGAGTCCGCAAACTGAATCCAAGCGTTTTTCCGTAATCATCGTCACGACCGACGATAGGGTGCGCCCCGAAGCCGAAACCTATCTGGCTGGCGAGCATGATCTAGTCGTGCTTCGTACTTGGGATGAGATTCGAGCCTCGATCGACAAGCGCGTGCCGGACGCCATACTGTTGGATCTCGACACCGTCGGAGAACGCAGCCAGGACGGCATCAGCGCCCTGGTCGAGTTGCGCACTCTAGGACCAGATTTGGTGCTGGTTGGCCTGACGCGCTCGAACAACCGCAACCTGCGTCTGCAAGCGATCGCCGCCAAGGTGGATGAATATTTTGTGGCGCCTGTCAATTTTGACGAAGTACGGGGCGTGCTGAACCGGATTCTCGAGAAGAGGGCGCTGGAGATCGAGTGCCGCCAGCGGCGGCGAAGCAAGCAGACCGAGCCAGAATCATTTTGCGAACTGATCGGCAATAGCGAGCCGATGAGGCTTGTCTACGACGCAATCAAGAGAGTCTCACAAAGCACCAGCACGGTCCTGATACGCGGGGAAAGCGGGACCGGCAAGGAACTAGTAGCGCGGGCGATTGTCGTCCTGGGCCCGCGGGCACAAAAGCCTTTCATCAGTATTAATTGTGCGGCACTGCCAGAGCAACTGATCGAGACCGAATTGTTCGGACACGAGAAAGGCGCTTTTACAGATGCACGTTCCGCACGGGCCGGTCATATCGAACTGGCACACACTGGCACACTGTTACTCGACGAAATTGCCACTCTTGGTCTCGCCCTGCAGGCCAAGTTGCTGCGTGTTTTGGAAGACCGGGCGGTGACTCGCATCGGCGGGCAGAACGCCAAGAAGATTGACTTCCGTCTGATTGCTGCGACCAACGAGAATCTGGAAGAACTGGTGCGATCCGGGCGTTTCCGCGAAGACCTCTACTACCGCATTAATGTTGTGCCCATTGACTTGCCGGCCCTGCGAGACCGTCCGGGGGACGTGCCCCTGTTGCTTAATCACTTCCTGCGCTCTTACTGCCTCTCTAACAAGGTTCCATTGAAGGGCTTGGAGCCAGAAGTTATACGGATTCTGGAAGAGGACAACTGGCCGGGCAACGTGCGGGAGCTGGAAAATCTGGTGCAACGGCTGGTTCTCATGGTCGACGGACCAGTGATTAAGGTCCAACATCTTCCGCAGAGGCTTCTTTACAACAGTGCGGTCAGCCAAGAATCTCTGTTGATTCCCGAAGCGGGAGTGAATTTTGATGAGGAGATTGCGAAGATCGAGGTCGCCTACCTCACGGCGGCGCTACGGCGCTGTGGAGGCAGCAAGATTGGAGCGGCGCGCCTGCTCGGAGTCGATAAACAGAAAATGCACTATCTCTGCCGCAAGTATGGTGTCGGGAGAGATTGAAAATTTAAACCATGTCCTGGAGATGAATAAAACTTTAATACATCGGGGATGAAAATTTAATGGTTTCGGTCGTCGCCTCCGAGACTCGATTTTGATTCCTTCCTACCTTATCCGCTCGAAGTATCTGATAACAATGATCCTGCCGGATGGCGACCATATTTCCCCGGTTTGGTATCGCACATGCTTAATGCAGAGCCGAGCGGGACAGACCCAGAATAGAAAAAAAGGAGACGTCAAATGTCGATCCAAAAGAAATCCTTGATCAGCACGCTGAACACCACCAAGAAAGCGATTGTTGCCACCACCCCGGTCGCAACCGAAGTCTCGACCAGCGACGTACGCAGCAGCAGCCGTGGAGCCAGTCGCGCTGCCAGCCGTGGAGCCAGTCGCGCCGCCAGCCGTGGAGCCAGTCGCGCCGCCAGCCGTGGAACCAGTCGCGCCGCCAGCCGTGGTGCCAGCCGCGCCGCCAGCCGTACCAATATCTTCTAGCTGCGTTAGAACGGTTAGCATTGCGGTGTGAATTGGAAAGGGCTGCGCGGAACGCGCAGCCTTTTTCTTACCAAAGTTTCCGGCCGGCGAAATCGGCTAACTGCTGATAGCAAAAGCCCGCAAGGCTTCGTTTCCTGCCATAAATTCTGGCCGTGCCCACCATCCCCGGCTTCAGGCTCCCGTCGTCGTTTTTCACTAGAAGGTCAATCTCGTAAAAGGTCGGAGGGCGCATTCCCTTGAATTTGGACAAATCCACTAACCCGGGAGCAATCTGCGCAGATGCTGCTGACACGGTTAGCGACCCGGCATTCCATTTCCGGAAAATACCATCCACTTGCAAGCGAGCCACGGAGTTCGAGAAATACTTGTACATCTCGTACTCTGAGACATAAACCCTGGCACGCATCTTTCGCGTGTCGACAACTTCAGCCACTTCGGTGCCCGCCGTCACATAGCTGCCCAGCTTATCGGCCAGTCGGGGCGTAACCACCACCCCCGCAATAGGCGTTTTCAGTTCCAGAGTCGCCATCTCAGACGCCAGAATGCGATTGTCTTGCGCAAGTTGGTCCCGTTTCTGCAAGGCCGCACCAGTTCCAACGTAGTGCAGCTCCGCGGAATTTACTTCTGCGGAGGCGATCCGATAATCGGCGTCAGTCCGCGCCTGCCTTGATTCCAGGTGCACGTTTCGCAGTTGTACCAGTGACGCGCCGGCTGTAACGGTCTGCCCCTCGTGGACGTATACGTTTTCGACTGTGCCCGCTACCTGAGCGTGCATCACGGCTCGTTCCGCGCCTTCCAGAACGAATCGGCCAGTGATCGATTCCGGCCACAATGGGAGAAGGCAAAGCCCCACGACGGCTGGCAGCGCCCATCCCATGCGGTGTGAAGTCAACCAATTCCAGAGACGGTCCTTCTTGTCGAGGTAGATAAATTTCATAAGGCTCGCCGAAGAGCGAAGCCTGGACCGGAAAACCAGGACGCCAGTAAGAATTTCCGGAACGAATGACCAGTCGGGGATAAAGTTGCGAAATACGTTTCCCACAAAGCGAACGATGATGAACAGCACGGTATAACTGTAAAGCCCCGAGGCGACGGCGTAGGCGGCGAAACCCGGCCGCCTGCGTTTGGGAACATAAGGAACTTCGACCGGCAAGCGCCAGACGTGCCTTTTGACCCACGCGGAGACATAAGCTGTTGAGTGTTCCTTTAGATCCAGGATGCCGATGATGTCGCAAAGAATGTAATATCCATCAAGCTTCATCAGCGGATTCCAGTTGATCAAGAGCGTTGCGATGCCGGTCATCAATAACACGACATAAGCGAAATCATGAACTGGAGTCCCGGGAGGAGTGCCCCACCAGACGATTGTCGCGGCCGTGCACAGATACAGTTCCGACCAAACTCCCGCCACAGAGATCAGCACGCGCTCGAATGGACCGCACAAAACGACCCCTTCCGTCGTGTCGGTGTAAAAGGCCGGAGTCATGTAGATTAATGCAAAACCCATCGACCATACCCGCCCCCCAAAATGTCGGCAGGTGACTCCGTGGGCGACTTCATGAACCGCTGACAAGACCAGCGTTATCCCCCAGAACACCGCGACATCCAGCAACGTTTTGTCGGCAAAATTGAAGAACTGCACTGTGTCGCGGCTCACTTCGCTCCAGTGCAGGATGAAAATGGTCGCCGTGCATGAAAAAGCTGCGAGGGTGAGGAGAGTGAACCACCAAGTGAACACAAACCGGATTCGACTTTCCAGCCACACGAGAAAGTTATCGGGATTGAATGCCGGAAATTTCACGTATCCCAGGTCACCCCATTTCTTTTTCTGTCTCACCACAGTGCGGCGTTCGTCTGCGGACAGCTGCATCAATGCGATGTTTTTTTCACGCGGCGTCTTATACCAGAATTCAATGGACTCAAGGTCGTCGGCGAGTTCACGCACATCATCGAGCGAAATCGATTTATTGGTTTCCTGGGTGTATGCCTCGGCTACTTGTTCAAAGCTGCGCTGGCCGTTGAAAAAGCGCACCAACTCCCAAGTTTCGGGCGCAAGATTGAACATAGCATCCACCCCCGGCACAAAAATCCGCACCGTCGGTCTGCCATCTACGAGGTGCTCTTTGAATACCACGTCGGGGTGCAGCCGCGGGCAGCTTTGTGCCATCATGCGCGCCGGGATCTCTGGCAGAGCTACGTCGAGAGCGCGAGTGAGATTCATGGATGGATATCGAGGCGCAAATTCGTGTTCATTCCAGGCCGCAACGATCCAGGTGGGCCAACCAGTTCGACCGTTCCGTCAAAGGTGCCGCTTGTGGGATCAACAATCGGACTCAGCTCCACTACCCTCGTCTTGTATTCCTTCCCCGGGAAATCGGCAGTCGAGAGAGTCAACTGCTTTCCGATCGTCAGGGTACCGATAAACTTCTCTGGAACGGTGAAGCGCATCCGCAAAGGGCCCTCGGCTGTAACCCAAAACAACCGATCTCCCTTGGCAACCTGTTGCCCCTGACGCACGTATCGGCGGGCAACTACTCCCGAAAAAGGGGCGCAGATGCGCGTTTTCTCCAGCTCCAGTTCCAGGGAACGCTGCGTATCTTGGGCGTTGAGCAGCAACTGTTCCACCCGCTGCACATCAAATTGGTCTGATTCGGCCTTGAATTTCGCATGCTCCAATTGCTCCTCGGTATTGATATGGGCGGCCCACATTTTCTGGGCTCGCTCATAGTCGGACTGCAAGACTTTGGCTTCCGCCTGCCACGCCTTTAAGTCAGCCTCGATGCTGCGAGTTTTGGCGCGTGCAGCCTCTAAGTCGGCCGCCAGTTGTCGATCATCGAGCTGCGCCAGAAGATCGCCGGCGTGAACGTGGGCGCCTGCGTCTGCGCGCAGTTCTGCGATCACACCATCGCGCTGCGCGAGCAGGTCAAGCTGGTGTTCCACAATCAATGGACCTGAGACGGTGAACCCACTGTCACTCGCCGGAACGCCCGCCGCCGCGGGAGCAACCGCCAATCCTCCCAGGGGCGCCGTGTTCGCAGCAGCTGCAACTTCCGCGTTTTTCCCGGAGCAGGCGAGCGAAGGCAGCAGGACAGCACCCAGAAGGATTAACGTAAGACCGTTCCGTTTTTGGTTTTGCATTGCCTCACACTCCCAGCCACGACCAGGCTCGTGAATAAATCCACAAAAGCGGTTTGCGAAACAGGACATAGCCGGCCGGGTACCATCCCGCGTTCACTTTTCCTCTTCCTTCCATACCGGCTCGAATTGCCCCGTTGGAGTTGGCGAGGGCAACGCGCGCGAAAAATACTCGCGAATCACCCTGCAGGACTCCTCGCGGGCTGACGACCGTCACTTCGCCGCGAAAGATTCGTGTGGGCAAACTGTTCAGCTTGATGGAAGCACGCGCTCCTGTGCGAAGGAGAGCCGAATCGGCATCATCGACAGCAACGTCTACGATGGCCCGCGAAGTATCGACTACTTCAGCGAAGCTTTCTCCGTACTGCAAGCGCTTTCCGACCATGTCTTCCAAATGCGGCGTCGCCACGAGGCCGTCGATCGGCGACCGCAACCGCATTTTGTCCAGCAGTTCCTGGTCCCTTGCGACTTCAGACTTCCAGAAGTCAGCCTGTATCCGCTGTACTCCGGCGTTACCGCCATCGTTCGCCGCCAGCGAACGATTCATCTGCAACAGAGCAGTCTGGTACTTATCCTGGGCTTCGGCAAGCGCTGCGCGAGCGTCCCAATCCGCGAGCTCCGCGGCGACCTGCCCGTTGGTGACGTAGTCGCCTTCACGAACGTAGACCCGAGTAACCACGCCCTCTACCTCAGGCTGTATCTGTGCAGAATGCGCGGGGGCTACAACTGCATTTCCATCCACTCGAAGTGGCATCGGGAATCCCAAGAGGAAGACTAGCAATGCGGCGCTCGCAGCGATCATGAAGAGGCGACGGCGTCTTCCCATGGCCATGAACTTCCGCTTCTTTTGCAATACCGGTTGCAGCAGAGAAATGAAAGGGACTTCCTTGTACATCTGCGCATTGCGCAGCGCCACCGTCGCCTGCCCAGCCAAGACTTGCAGGATCTCGAGGTGGGCAGTCGAAAGAAAATCCGGATCAGCGCTTTCGAGCCCCAGTATGCCGACCCGTCCGGTGTCGTCGATTAGCGGAATCGCGTAGAACGCACGCATCCCCGTAGCTTCGAAATAATTTTTGAATTTTGCCCGAGTTTCTTCGCGTGTTGCGTCGATTTCAGCGCCATGTTGCCGAACGTGCACCACTTCCTCGGAGAACATCGCCCAGCGCAGGACTTCGTTGAGCGCGGAGACTTCAGGAGAACCAGGATCGATTTGGCTGAGACCGGTTACCGCGCTGAGCTTGTACTTTCCACCTTGCTCGAGAGCCACGGCAGCGCGTTCGTAGGGGATAACCGCCTGCGGCGCGTTGACGATGGTCTGCAAAACACGTTCCAGGTTTAGCGTGGAAGTGATTTCCCGGCTGATGGTGACAAGCATCTCCAGGATTTCCACTTTGCGCTCGGCCATCAACAAGCTGGCATTGTGCAATGCATTGCTCGCCGTTTCGCAGATATTAATCAGAAGGAACTGGTCGTCTTCGTCGAAGGGCTCGCCGTCGATGCGATTTACGGCTTCCACGACGCCGACCAGGTTCTGCTGTTCCATGAGCGCGGCTGCAACCAAGGAGAATACGGCCCCATCATCTCTTAGAGCGGCGTTTCGCTTCTGCAGGCGCTCGTCTCCAGGGTCGTCGATCAGCACGGGCTCGCCGTTGTCCGAGATGTCTCCTGCAACTCCTTCACCGGGCTGCTGCACGGCTCCCAACTTGACCGTCGGATCGTAGCCCGCACTCCTTACAAGTTCGAGAGCGCTGCTGCTGTTGACCATCCACAGGTTGATACCTTGGACAGCCATCACGTCTTGGAATTTCTTGGCGATTGTCCCGAGTAACTCATCCATCTCGAGTGTGGAGTTGAAGACCTTTTCGAGGTCATACATTTGCGTAACGCGGCTGATCGAATTAAGACTGGCATTGCGTTCGCTCTCGTAGGAAAGGGCTGCGGCGAGGGCTGGCGAAGCGAGTTCGGCGATCTCGTGCATTACCTCCAGCATTTCCTCTGGGAACGGCTGATCGTAGCTGATCAGCTCAATGGCGCCGAAAAGAACATCGTCTACGAGAAGAGGAACATACGCGAGAGAATTTACCGTACGCCGGATATCGAGGTGAGCGTAGTCTTCCCGTTGCAGGCCGCTTCCCTGGAATACCACGAACGTTTTCTTTTCGGCCACGGTGCCCAGCGTACCGACGCCAAACTCCATCGTCTCGCCAACGGTGACCTCGCCAGCCGTGGATTTGCATGTCCACAGAGGACTGTCCAGGTCCTCGATGATGTACACCACCACCGCCGTACCGGGCAGCAGTTGCGCGACCTGGTTCGCCGTCACCTGGGCGCGTGGGCTCACCTCCGGTCGCGCCAGCAGGGCCGCGGCAAACTCCGTTATTGGAATAACGAATGCGGGTCTTCGAGTCGCCATGAACGGCGCTCCTCAACGGAACACTGATCGCGATTCAAATCGCCAAAGTGGGGGAGGCTGCCAAAGATAGCTGCGCTCGGCATATTAAGCTGCCCACACGAATGCGTCAACTTTCCTTTAAGCGACGACGTCATCTCTCGCCCTTCCTCGGTGTGACCAATAGTAAAGACCTTCATCTTCGGTGAAGACCCCCTCTATCGATGGGAACCGAGGACTGGAATATACGTACAGGGTTAATGCTTATCGCGTCTCCTCCGACCGATATTACTTCGTCGACGGTAGGTTTTACGCGTCTTCCACGACATGATATGACAGCGAGACTATGCCAGCGTTCGTAGATCGTGCGCTTTCCTCATGCCGTGTCTTGAACGCAAAACAACAGCGATAGTCCTCAGTAGTTGGCGTAACATCCCGATTACACTCATTGACCACCGGGTGGGGCTTTGTGTGTAATCGCCTGATCTCAGAAACTGACTTCTGAGTTGCCCGTAATCGGTCCCTTTGGCGAGCTGGGACTGTCCGCAATTGCCGGAACAACGTCTGTTTGCGACCGGGGTCTCGCAGAAAAGCTATTAAGGTTGATGCTCCGAGATAAACTCACTCAGCTTGCTACCGTCGTCCTTGCTCAGTTCAACGAAGTCGATCCCATTTCCTACCTGCGGATACTTCGTGACGACGACACCTTTAGCGCGGATGTTCTGCTCTTCAACCGACAGCACAACAGCGAGCTTGGTTCCTACTTCCATTGTGAACATCGTCTCAATGTAACACCCGCAAAGGCTGATCTCGTCAGTGGTCATCCGCATCGGCGCAGCACCCGGGCAAAGTAGCTCGACCGGGACCTTCGCCTTTATTCTCGGATAACGGCGCCGCTCAGGGCGATCTGGAACGTCATCGATCATCGGACTGATAAACGACACACAACATGTACGACTTCGGCGCTCATGATACGCCTAGATCATGGGAACGCCAACGAGTGACCGTTTTCATGAAGAAAACTTCCCTCCGCGTAGTTTCACGTAGCGTGTTCGGCGTGCCTTTATTCGTTGAGGGTCAACGAGAGAAATTGATTGCATGACAATGTCGGCTCCGATACCCGAGTAAAGTTGGTGGTGCTAAGCCAACCAACAGGCTCGGAGAAAGGAGCCGAACATGTTGATTATAGGTTGTGATTATCACCCGAGCTTTCAACAAATTGCTTTTGTCGATACAGAAACCGGAGAGGTGAAAGAGCAACGGCTGGTTCACCGCGAGGAAGCT
>JASHTD010000078.1 GCA_030040725.1 Candidatus Sulfotelmatobacter sp.
GCCTGCTGCCGTCCAGGAAAGAGTTGGGCGCAGACAAACTCCTATTGTGAGTTGCTCATTCCCTTGGAAGACCCGGCACCACGCAGGCACGTCTTGGGCTCGACGCATTAGGCGCGAGCGATTTTCGGACAGTCCTTCGAGCACTGGACAGATAGCCACATGGACACCTCGCCGCTTCTGCGGCCTGAGCCCTATTCCGGAGAAAAGGGCGAGGAAAACACCATCCTCAAGAATGTGTAGGAGTTATCTGCCCCGGACGGAGCGTTTAAAGGTGAACACCAACACCCACAGCACCTGAATGCTGTTCAGCTTCTGGCAAAATCGCTAGCCACAAGCAACCATATCACTTGTGCCTTGGCGGCGCCAGTTGGCATGTCTCTTTGACGTTTGCTCAAGGGGCAACTGCGTGCACTATAATCGAATCCGACGTCGTTATCGGTGAAGGAGTGCCACCGTTAACCGCCTCACCCGGGACTTTCGGGAGGCTGATGACTCCTATTAGGACCGCAATGGTCCGGGAGTGATTAATGCCACCGAAGCCTCAATCTGCGGGCGCAATCCCAAACAAGTTGATTAGGGCGGAATCGGATTCGTATTTCGCGAGATCCGTCGCGTTGATGCGCCCATTCAGAATGCGAGTCGCTTGCGCGGCAATCTTCGCGGTCACAGTTCTCGCCATCTACGTCAAGAGCACGGTGGAGGGCAGCACTTGGATATATGCTGCGATCAATGCAACCATGATTGTAGTTGGTGTCAGTCTAGCTGCTCTTTCGACCGCAATGATGGTGCATGACCAAAGAGCACAAAGAGCCCAGGATGGCCTTCGTCGGGTGCCTGAACAAACGACGGAATCCCATCCACCTCCAACAACATCAACTAATTCGAGAGATCGGGGTGAAGGAGTTCGCCCTCAACCGCTGTCCTAGCTTGTGAATCGGGGCAGATGATGACTCCTGGCAGGAAATCCTGTTGCGGAGGCATGTCTGTCTCGGGATTTCTTGCAGACAATTTCAAATTGACTCGCCATGTGCAGAAAGCCTCCTTGCATTCGGCGGTCTTCTTCCCGGAGCCGAGCCATGGACTTGAAGAGCTATGAGCAAGTGAAGTTTGATCTTGCCGAGATTATCCGTTCTGGAGAACTCATCGCTGTCGATCAAGTGAAGGATCCGAACAAGAAGTGGCAAGCGGAGCAACCGTGGCGGGAGTTGCTGACCCGTTTGGCGGAGGATCGCTTCACGGTTGTGGTTGCCGGACGTTTCAACCGCGGAAAATCTTCATTGATGAACGCAATTCTTGGCATGGACCGGCTCCCCACTGGGGTGATTCCCCTAACTTCTGTGATCACATCGGTACGATACGGAACGAGCGAACGTGTGCTTCTCGATTACTACGGCAGTGGGCTTCGCGGGGAAGCAAAGCTTGAAGAACTCCCGCAACTCGTTACGGAAAAGGGAAATCCCGGCAACGTACAGCGCATAAGGGTGGCAGAAATCCAACTTCCGGCCGAGATTCTTCGCCGCGGGTTCTATTTCGTGGATACCCCAGGTCTGGGGTCGGCGATATTCGAAAACTCGCAGACCACGGAGCAGTTCATTCCCGAAATTGATGTCCTGATTTTGGTCACGAGCTACGAAAGCCCGTTGACGGAGGACGAGATCCGTTTTCTCAGGCAGGCGAGCCACTCTGTTCGCGCCGTGTTTGTGGTGGTGAACAAACATGACACGGCAAATCCCCAGACACGCCAGGAGGTTCTCGACTATGTTGCAAACACCGCACGAGGCGTGCTTGACGGTAGAACCGTTAAACCGTTTTCTGTTTCTGCGCGGGACGGCTTAGCGGCGAAACAGGCCAATGATATGGAAGCTCTGAAAGCTAGCGGAGTTCTGGTTTTCGAGGAAGAACTCATCCGTTTCCTCACGACCGAGCGTTCACGATTGTTCCTTTCGGCGACGTTTGATCGTGTCTCGAATACCCTCACATCCTTGCCTGAAGCAGAGGGAGAGCGCCTAGCCGCGGAGCTTAGAAAGTTACGTGAGCAGAGTGATGCGGAAAGCGAAAGCACGGTTTCGAGCGCGGTGGTGCGCCAGCCGCAAAGGGCTCGCCTCGATGCGCGCGGCGTGACGCCTTGTGAGATGTGCCGAGGTGTCCTGCACCAACTTCTCGATTTCTTTCGTCAGTACCAATACGACCTCGCTACCCGCCCGGAGACGCAGGAAGAGCATGCTCGAAATGGGGGCTTTTGCCCCTTGCACACCTGGCACTACGAGCAGGTTGCTTCTCCGCGCGGTGTCTGCACCGCCTACCCACGCCTGCTGAAGCACACAGCTGAAAGTCTTCGGGAAATAGCCGCGAACGGATCTATGAAGTTGGACGCCAGCCCTCTTATGCATCCGTCTTGTCCTGCGTGCACGGTGAGGTGGAATACGGAAGACAGATTGGTTCGCTTGATTGTCCAGAAGGTCGAGAAAAACCCCGAATCCACCGAAGCGTTTTCGTTATGTCTTCTGCATCTGCAGTTGGTGCTCGCCCATGTGGACGACGAATCCGTAAGCCGACGCCTGGTGCTTCGTGAAGCAGCAGTGCTGGAGCGAACTGCGGAGGACATGCAGCGTTACGCCATTAAGCATGACGCTTTGCGCCGACATCTGGTGAGCCAAGAGGAAAACGACGCGCCGCTTCTAGGACTACAGTTATTGACGGGGCACCGGAGCGTGAACGCCGTCTTCACAATTCGGGAGATCTGAGGGCTCGCGACGGCTTTCGTTCAAGACTTCAGCTCGCGGCAGTATCGATTCCTCCCTGTCTTTTGTTGACACTCAAGAACAACGGAATGGCGGCGAGCTGCGCAACAACTGAGAAGACAATCAAAGCAGAAATGGAAATATCGTACAGCCCGCCAATAATCACGCTGCCAATAAACCAGAACACGCCGTAGCCACCGGTGAAAA
>JASHTD010000079.1 GCA_030040725.1 Candidatus Sulfotelmatobacter sp.
TTGCCGCCATCCAGCGAGAAATAGCTTTGATCGTTCACCGCGCCCGCAACATCGCCGCCGGCGCTCACGCCCGGCTGCAACTCTATGAACGTGTTGACGTCGCGGCCGATGCTGGGCAGGTTGTCAATGGCTACTTGCGGGACGGTGTTGCCCACCGTTGCGTTCATGGTCTGCAGTTCATTGCCGACCGCAGATACCTCGACTACTACGTTCGCGCCGCCCACCTGCAGAGACAGATTGACCGTGAGAGCGAGTCCGATCTGCACGACCTGGTGCTCGGCCTTCACAGTCGAGAATCCGGATTTTGAGACCGAAATCGTGTAGTTGCCAGGCGTAACGTCAGCAAAGAAGTAGCGTCCCGTAGCGTTGGTAGTCGCGGATCGGGCGGCGTTGGTCGCGGTATCAACCAATGAAACCGTGGCCCCCGCAACCACCGCTCCCGTGGGATCGGTGATTGTTCCTGCAACAGTTCCCGAAGAAGTCGATTGCGCCCAAACCGGTAGGGTGCCAGCCAGACAAACGATCAAAAGAAGAACCAGGACCGACTTTACGCTGCGGGTGTGCATTGCTTCCTCCTGAACCAAGAGAGAATTGAAGGCCACAACCAAGGCTTGAATCAAACGAGACCTGAGCGAGAATGGTGCAGACTTGGCCTTACCAGTTCTGCCTCACGTTCCCTAGCTAGGTGCCCGCTTCTAACGAACTAAGAGACCGGATATGAAAAGAAAAACTGTAAACGGCAGCTACTGCTACTGCGTTATAGAGACCCGAGAGATAATACTTCAGAACATAACAGTGCAACTCTGGTTCCAAAATGTTCGGCGTGCCGATGTTATGTTTTTCGGCCATTTATCACATTCGAGCCATGTTATGTATTCCGTTCGATGGAGTTTTATATGATTTTCCGTAGCAGCATCGATCAAGTGACGGTCTGCTGTCTCTGGTTGGATTATTTGGAGAGGATTGCGAGTGCCCGGCGGAAAAGGGAGTCGAAGGACTCGGTCTTGGTGGTTCCGGCAAGGCTCGCGAGCGCTTTCTGGGCCGCGGGACGCTGATAGCCAAGGTTCACCAGCGCTGACAGGACGTCTTCTTCTAACACGCTCACTGAGGGAACGGTGGCGGCTGGTTCTTTCACCGGCAGCTTGTCCCGAAGTTCGAGAACCATGCGCTCGGCGGTCTTCCTGCCGATACCCGGGATCTTAGTCAAGCGTCCGACGTCGTTCGCCCGAATTGCAGCGGCCATCTCATCGGCAGCCATCCCGCTCAGGATGGTAATCGCGAGCTTGGCGCCGATACCGCTCACGGTCATCAACTTCTCGAACAGCTCTTTCTCCGCCGGATGCAGAAAGCCATACAGGGCAATCACGTCTTCGCGCACATGGGTGTAGATGTGCAACGAGACATCCGAACCACTGGCAGGCAGTTCGGAGAAGGTAGGAACACTGATGGCGACCTCATAGCCTACCCCGCCGGTCTCAATCACGATCTGATTGGGCCGCTTGGCCAGCAGTTTTCCGCGCAGATGGGCAATCATGCTGGAGCCATTGTAGCCGCAGGCGGCAAGTAGAGAGGAAGGATCGCGCAAACGAAGGATCGTGAAGAAAATCCGACAGACAATATTGCCACCACGACAAACGGCAGGGCCGACCCCCTGCCGTTGCCTTGATTCTGTGACTCCTCTGGTGGATGCCTACTTCTTGTTGACGGTCTTCTTCAGTTCGGCCCCGGGCGTAAACTTTGCGACTTTGCGGGCGGCGATTTTGATCGTGGCGCCGGTTTGAGGGTTGCGCCCATTTCGTGCCTTCCTCTGCGAAACCGAGAAAGTGCCGAAGCCTATCAGTGCCACTCGATCTCCCTTTTTCAGCGCGCCGGTAATGCTCGACACGGCGGTATCAATCGCGGTTGTAGCCTGCGCTTTGCTGATTTCGCAGGCGCCAGCGATCTTGTCAACCAGATCGGCTTTATTCATAGTTTCTCCTCGCAGGTTTCTTTCATGCCCAGCACTAACCGGGAATTGGGGTGTTCTGTACTGAGTGGGAAACCTGACGGCTCGTATTTTCCTCTCTCTGGAGAGAATGTCAACTGTGAAAATCCGCATGGGAAGCCTGTTCTGCACTACTGTGTCGGCGATTCTGGCTTGCAGGGCTGATTCCGGCGGCAGGACTCGCCCGAATCCCTGGTGGACGAACCAAGCGAAAGGCTTTCGGCAAATTTCTCCTCGTTCGTCCACAGAATCGCCGGCAGCTTCACAGCTTGTACACAGGGATTCCCGGTTTCCCACTTGCGAGAGATGCAGTCGCAGGTGCAAAGTCAAAGATGAGCAATCGAGATTACTCGTAGACGATGCCGACCACAACTCAAGCCGAAGTTTGCCCGCTGTGCGACGGAACCGGATGGAAGCCGCTGGCCGGCTCGCCGCAAGGCAAAGATAAAAACAAAAGTACCAACAACGACCGGCGCGTCACTCGTTGCGATTGCCGATTGCGGGCGCGAAATCAAACCCTGCTGGCGACGGCGCGCATTCCGCCGAGATATGAGCACTGTGAACTCGCCAGCTATACAACCGACTTCCCTGGAGCACATCCTTCGTTGGCATTTGCGCAGGTCTCGGCAACCAGATTCGCCCAGGAGTACGATCCTCGGGACGGTACGGGGCTGCTGATCATCGGCAAAATCGGAACGGGCAAGACTCATCTTGCGGTGGGGATTATTAAGGAGCTCATGGGCCGCGGGATCCCGTCTCTGTTTTATGACTACCGTGAGCTGCTGAAGGAAATTCAGAATTCTTATAACGCGACGGTGCAAACTACAGAATTGGATGTGCTTCGTCCGGTGTTTGAGAGTGACGTGCTCGTGCTTGACGAGCTGGGGGCCGTGAAGCCAACCGAGTGGGTTTGGGATACCGTCAGTCTGATTTTGAACACTCGCTACAACAACAAGCGCACGACGATCATCACGACGAATTTCGACGATCAGCCTCCAGCGGGAGCCAACGGGGCAGTTTCGATTGCGCGGGCAGCGACGCGCTCAGAAACCCTCGGCGACCGCATCGGAGAGCGCATGCGCTCGCGCCTTCACGAAATGTGCCGCATCATCAAGATGGAGGGCGATGATTTCCGGCAGAAATTTCGCAGCGCCAGCTTCCGATAGCACCTACTACACAGAGACGGGGCTTTCCGCAAAACAGGTCACTGTGACTCCGTGGTGAATGCTCTTATCCCAGAATCCCACCCGGCAGCTTGCTTACAATGGTGAGGTGCTGACTGAGCGCCTTGAGTTCTCGCCCGAACGCGATGCAGAGACTTTTTCTGCCGCGCCCGCGGCTCAGGCCGTATTTCTTCTGCGCGGCAGTCACCGCGCCGAGCCCTACGTCAGCAAGACCGCCAACCTTCGACGGCGGCTGCAACGACTGCTCGGCGCGGCCGAAGAGCGAACAAAACGGTTAAGTCTCCGCGATCGCATAAGCTCGATCGAATACATGCTGACCGGCTCGGATTTCGAATCGGGCTTTCTGCTCTATCGGCTGCTCCGGGAAACGGTTCCGCAAACTTACGCGAAACGCCTACGCTTCCGCTTTGCCCCGCTCGTCAGGTTGCATCTGGAAAACCAATATCCGCGAGCCTCGATCACCACGCGCCTCGGGCGACTCAACGGGCGCGCGCTCTACTACGGACCGTTTCGATCGCGCATCGTCGCCGAGAAGTTCATGAACGACTCGTTGGATTTTTTCAAGATGCGTCGCTGTATCGATGATCTCCACCCCGATCCCACGTTTCCAGGCTGCATTTACTCGGAGATGAAAATGTGCCTGGCGCCATGCTTCAAGGGCTGCACTGACGAAGAATATTCGGCCGAAGTTGATCGCGTGCAAAGCTATTTTGAATCTTCTGGACAATCGTTAGTGCGTGAGCTTTCTGCCCAGCGCGACGCCGCATCGGCCAACCTCGCGTTTGAGGACGCGGCTGCAATCCACGGGCGCTTAGAGAAGTTGAAGCCGGTCGTCAATCAGTTTCCAGAAATCGTTCGCCGGATCGACCGCTTGTCGGCCCTGATCATTCAGCCGAGCGAGGTTGCGGACTCGGTGAAATTCTTCCGCGTGGAACGCGGGGTCATTTCCGGTCCTGTCGTGTTTTCTATTCAACCCGCCGAGCAGGCGAAATCGCAATCCATGGAATCCAGGGTGCAGGTGGCGTTGGATTCATTTCCCGCCGGTCCGGCAAAGTCCGCCAGTGAAAGCATGGAGCACCTCGCACTGTTGAAGCGCTGGTTCTATCGTGGCACGAGAGTTGGCGAGATTTTTCTGGCCGACGAAAATATTTTCCCCATGCGCCGCATCGTTCGCGGCGTTAGCCGCGTCTTAAAGGGCGAGAAGTTAGAGGACGCAGTGGCGGCGAACCTGCCAGAGTTCGGCAAAATGGAGTTCAGCAAAATTCGGAACCATGAGATCCGGCAAGAGGCGAAAGATGGCCACCAAACGTAAAGCGCCCACCCAAGACCCGCACGACAAACAACTCCGAGAACACTTGATCTACCTGCTCGACGGTGGCGGGGCACACGCGAAATTTGGAGATGTCGTTACCGACGTGCCGGAAAATCTTCGCGGGGTGAAGCCTGACGGACTGCCGCATTCGGCGTGGATGCTCCTCGAACACTTACGCCTTGCCCAGTGGGACATTCTCGAGTTCAGCCGGAACCCCAAGCACGAATCTCCCAAATGGCCTGAAGGCTATTGGCCCGAAAGTGATGCCCCGTCGAACGCAACCGCCTGGAACAAATCCATTCAGCAATTCCGCAAGGACTCGAAAGCTATGCAGGAGTTGGTTGCGAACCCAAAGACCGATTTATACGCGCGAATCCCGTGGGGCGACGGCCAGACGATCTTGCGCGAAGCATTGTTGGTGGCGGATCACAATGCGTACCATCTGGGACAGTTAGTCGACGTACGACGATTGTTGGGAGCGTGGAAATAACAACATCGATCTCGCGACTTCAGGCTGCCGTGCCACCGTGAAGCTCATGCGAACCCCTCACTCCTCGCCGCGATCGCTTTCGGAATACGACTTTTATTCCCTCGCGCCAGCGCTCGTCAATGCCTAGAACCTCCCACTCAATTTCAGGCGACAGATAGCGCAGGAGAGTGTCTGTCGAGGGATGCACGTGCAACGCCGGCGCGACCAGAAACAGCAACGGCTTCTCGGAAGACAACTCGCGGTTCTCGAAGTATCCGAATCGGGGGAACTCTCCGCGCGCATGATGCCACTCGACGCGCGACCAGTAATCCAAGCCTTGCAGCGGCAAATGAATGTCCTCATCGACCTTCAACTCCACCACCGCCAGCCGGCCGTTCTGCGTCAGTGTGAGCACATCGACCATGGCGCGATCGGCACCGGAAAATGCAGGCACCTGCGAATACCGGCAGCTGGCTTGCAGCCTTTCATCGATCGTGCCCACATCGCCAGCCACCAGCGATTCAAGCCATCGCTCGGGATGCATGCGCCAGAGCGGATGCTGACGCGGCCCATAAGGATGACGCACCTCGCTCAACGAATGTGCGAGTGCAAGGAACGAGGGTTCGTTTCGAGTCTCTAGGACCCGCTCCGCCGCGCCAACTCCATATACGACTTCTTCCGTGCTGCAAAATGACCCCGGAATGCAACCCAGCCGCCCGCGAGCGAACTCCAATCCGCGCCAGCGGAAGGCAATCTCCGCAGCCGAGAGCACCACAACTTCGCAATTCGGAAGAATCTCATGAACTTTTGCTATGGATTCGGCGAAGCGCTGCCGCGCTGCGATTTCGTCGGCCGCGTGCACCAGCCGCGTAGCAACATTTCCTCGATCCGCACAATCCGTTTCCACGAGCGCGTCGTCTCTTTCATTCAATTCGTATAACGACCACTTCGCCGCATCGCGATTCAAATTCGCCATGCGCTCGCGTACCAGTGCCGAGGCACCCTGCGGAACAAACAACCTCAATCCTTCGACCAGCAGGTTCGCTGCCTGGCTTTGGCGGCATACATCAAGCCATAGGATGGCAAATGTCAGCGCCGCATCGATCGAAGCTTGCGTCTCAGTGGCGTTAACCCCCAGAATGGCGAATGCCGAGCGTCCCTGCCGCATTAAGCCCCGGGTATAAACCGGACCGAAGGACTTCTCCAGATCCACGCTTCCCGTCAATCGTGTGACCTTGAACTCCGGAAAATGCCGATCCAGCGTTCTCCTGAGCTTTTGCTCATAATTGGCGCGTGCCATGCGCCGTGCAGAAGGAGACCGGCGATCGCGCTCACGGCAGATTTCCAGTTTCGATGGTTTAGCCTGGCCGAGCCGCTGCACGGCCAGACGCAGAGCGCCGTTCTTCACTTCGGCCTCCAGCACGCGGCGCACTATATTGCGCTCGGCGGACCAGATGTGCAGCAGGCAGCGGTTGTGTTCGCCCGAAATTGTGTACTTCGCTTGCGCCATGTCGAAGGCGACCGCGCCGTTTTCCAGCACCACCGCGGTCGCCGATTCGCTCAGGAAGTCCTCGACTGCGCGAGTTAGATTTTCCGGCGACACCACGTTGATCCTCGCTCGAGAGTGTCGCGGTAACCCTCCCTGGTAGTCTGTGATAAGTGACCATAGTTAGAGACCTGCTGTGGATGTTTTCATGCCGACTCTCTTGTCGCGTGGGATAATCTTATGATTCGCTCAGTTGAGTCTGCCTTTCCCTGGCGGCATCTAAACTGTTACAGGTGATGATTTTGGAAAAACAGCCTTTCTCCGAGAAGCAGCGATTCTTCTTCGACCATTACGGCGTTACCGAGAACGATCTCGAACGTTATCTGGCCGCGGCTCTTTCCGCCGGCGGCGACTATGCCGATCTCTATTTCGAACATCTTTCGTCGACGTCGCTGGCGATGGATGAGTCGATGGTGAAGTCCGCTTCGCAAGGCGTTTCCGCGGGTTGCGGCGTGCGCGTGGTTTCTGGCGAACGCACCGGATACGCTTATACAGACGATCTTTCGGCTTCTCGAATTCTTCATGCAGCGCGCACAGCGGCATTGATTGCGAGCGCTCCAGCAAAGACCCCCGTTGCTGGTTTCCAGAAAACAGCCGCGCGCAGCCTGTATCCAATTACGTTGCCGTCTGTTGATGCCGAGATCTCGGCGAAAGTTGAGTTGGTGATGCGCGCCGACAAAGCGGCGCGTGCGTACGACCCGCGCATTCAGGAAGTGCGCGCCAGCTATTCGGACGAGTTGCGGAATATTCTGGTCGTCGCCTCCGATGGAACCTTTGCTGAAGATTCTCAGCCGCTGGCCCGCATGAATGTTTCCTGCATCGCGAAGACTGAAGGCAATTCGGCGCGCGGAGGGTCCGGCGGCGGTGGACGGGTAGCGCTCGACTTTTTTTTCGGAGAGAAGACTCCCGAGTTCTTCGCAAAAGAGGCCGCGCGGCAGGCCATTCTGCAACTCGACGCCCGCGAAGCTCCCGCAGGAGAAATGGAGGTTGTGCTCGGCCCGGGATGGCCTGGTGTTCTTTTGCACGAAGCCGTCGGACATGGCCTGGAAGCCGATTTCAATCGCAAGAAAACTTCGGCGTTCGCAGGACTGATCGGCAAGCGTGTGGCCAGCGAAGGTTGCACGGTCGTCGACAATGGAACGATGCCCTGGCGTCGCGGCTCACTCAACGTGGATGACGAAGGCGAACCCACGCAAGAAACAGTGCTCATTGAAAGAGGAATTCTGAAGGGCTACTTGAGCGACAAACTTTCCGCGCGCTTGATGGGCATTGCCGACACCGGCAACGGACGCCGCGAGAGCTATGAGCACATCCCCATGCCGCGCATGACGAACACGTATATGCTCGCCGGACAAGACAATCCCGCAGATATTATTCGCTCGGTCAAACGCGGAATTTACGCCGTGAATTTCGGCGGAGGCCAGGTCGATATCACCAACGGCAAATTCGTTTTCGGAGCCAGCGAAGCCTACATGATCGAAGACGGCCAGATTACCGCTCCGATCAAAGGCGCAACGCTAATCGGGAACGGCCCCGACGTTCTGACACGAGTTTCGATGGTGGGCAACGATCTGAAGCTCGACGAAGGCGTCGGCACCTGCGGCAAAGATGGCCAAGCGGTGCCGGTGGGAGTGGGCATTCCGACGATCAAGGTTGATCGCCTCACCGTCGGCGGGACGGCTAAGAAGGATCCCGGCGGGTTCATGCAATAGCTCATCGCCTGATGCCACCATCGAGATCGATCCTCGACTCCATGGGCATGGTCTTCCGAGGTTTTAATCGGACCACTTTGCTTTTCGATTCACTTCCAATGCTTGGCGGAGCATTTCGCGGGAATCTTCCCAGACCATCCAATGGCGGTTGAGGGCCGTCGCGCCGAATTTCGCGTACAGGCTTCGTGCGGAAGCATCGGGGTCCACGCAGATGCGAAGGGCATTTTGCTCGACAAACCACCTCGCGATCTTTTCGAGGAGCAGGCCAGCAATCCCCTGGCCGCGCTTCTCCGCGAGGACGGTGATCCACTCCAGTTCAGCGTGGCAGGCGAAGCGAGTGGTCAGGTGCCCGGCAACGAATGCGACGACGAGGTTGTTCTCGGTTGCGACGAAGATGGTGCGAGCAGGTAGGGCCTTTGGGGGAGAATGATAGCCAGCGAGATATCCGCTGATGCGAGCGATCCAGTACTCCGGGGTTTGCCATTCGCTGGCGCGAATCGCCGCCATCGCGGGAATGTCGCTTGAAATGGCTGCGCGTATAGTAATCGACATTCTTGTTGGTGTTTTGTTAGATAATAAATCTTTACGCCCACTGTTCCACTCGACGGCCGCGAGAAGGTTATCCCCCTTCTCTGTCTTTCGGTGACCCGTGGTGAAACAATTCTTATGCCCTCTACGCAACTCGAAAGTCCGAAACTAGAAACCGACCTTCGCTCCCTTGCCCAGGATATCGTCCGCCGTGCCATGAACGGCGGCGCAACCGCCGCCGAGTGCGTCGTCCGCGAGGGCGATGAATTCTCCACGCTCGTCCGTCTCGGTCAAGTCGAGACCCTAAAAGAATCCGGATCGCGCTCCATCGGCGTTCGAGTATTCATCGGCCAGCGTGCCGCCAGTACCTACTCGAGCGATTTTTCGCGTGACAGCCTCGATCGCATGGTGAAATCAGCGCTCGAACTTTCGAAGATTACGTCGGAAGATCCTTTTGGCGGAATTCCAGAGGTCTCGCAGCTAGGCTCATTAACCGGCGATCTCGATCTTTATCACGAAGATGTTTATTCGCTCCCCGGCCCCGATCGCATCGATTACGCCCGCCGCGCCGAAAAGGCCGCGCTCGACTTCGACGCACGCATAAAGAACTCTGAGGGCGGATCGTTCGACGCGGCCACCGGCCACAAAGTTCTCGCCAACTCGCACGATTTCGTCGGCGAATACCGCCGGTCGTATTGTTCGATAGCGGCAGTTCCCATCGCCCAGGCTGAAGATGGTTCGATGCAGCGCGATTACTGGTTCTCCGTAGCGCGAACCCTGAGCAAACTCGAATCGCCCGAGCAAGTCGGCAGAGTTGCCGCAGAGCGCACACTGCGCCGCTTGGGCGCCCGCAAAGTCAAAACTGCGCACGTGCCCGTCATTCTTGATCCCATGGTTGCCACGTCAATCCTTGAACACATTTTCGAGGGGGTGAATGGCGATTCGGTTTACCGCGGCGCGTCGTTCCTTGCGGGCAAGCTCGGACAAAAAATCGCCGGCGAAAACGTCACGATCATTGACGATGGCACCATCCCCGGCGGCTTCGGAACTAGCCCCTTTGATGGCGAAGGCGTCCCCACTCGGCGAACGGTCGTCATCGAGAACGGCGTGCTGAAATCGTATTTAATGAATACTTACACGGCAAAAAAGCTGGGACTTGCCACAACCGGCAACGCCTCCCGTGGTCTTGCCGGAACGCCCGGCATTGGCCCGGGCAATTATTTTCTGCAGCCCGGTCCGCGAACTCCGAAGCAAATGATTGCCGACATCAAGGAAGGTTTGTACGTCACCGAGTTTCTGGGGCACGGAGCGAACCTGGTCACCGGCGATTATTCCCGCGGCGCTTCCGGATTGTGGATTTCCGGCGGAGAGTTTGCCTATCCGGTCGAGGAGATCACGGTCGCAGGAAATCTGAAAGAAATGTTTATGAACATTTCGGAGATCGCCGACGATCTTGAATTCCGCGGTTCGGTCGCCGCACCGACTCTACGTATCGACGGCCTCACTGTCGGCGGGGAGTAGCACCCGCACGCTTCGCACTCACCCTTGGAACCAATCTCACGTCTGATCTGACAAAGATCGCTAGTATGATTGGGAGTTCCACATTGTTCGGAGACTCCAGTGAATCGACGATCTTTTCTGAAGACTTCAAGCGCGGCTGGCTTGGCCGCCGGACTGCCTTCCGCGGCTTTCGCCGCCGCTCAACACTCCACCGCAGGTACCGCTTCTCAACCCCAAAACAAACCGCACCCGCAAACTCCCGAGACGCTCCTGTTGAAAGATTATCGCCCGAAGTCCATCTATAAAATTCCGGTGACTGAGGTTGCGAAGGCCAAGTTTCCAGTCATCGACATGCATTCCCATCCCTACGCCAAAACCTCGGATCAGATTGCCGAATGGGTCAGGAACATGGATGAGGTGGGGATCGAGAAAACAATCATCCTCACTATGGCAACCGGCTCTGAGTTCGACAAAATCTACAGGGAATACGCGAAGCATGGAGACCGCTTTGAGATGTGGTGCGGACTCGATTTCACCGGCTACAATCAACCCGGATTCGCCTCATCCGTGGTTAAAGAATTGAAACGCTGCTGCCAAACCGGTGCTCGCGGCGTGGGGGAGATTCACGACAAAGGCCAGGGCCTTCGTTCCGGCAAGTCGAAAACTGTGGGCATGCACCCTGACGATCCCCGCATGGATCCCTTGTTCGAAGCTTGCGCGGAACTGCAGCTGCCGTTCAGTATGCACGTTGCCGATCCGATCTGGATGTACCAGAAAATGGATAAGACTAACGACGGGCTCATGAATGCCTACTCCTGGCGGCTCGACAATCAGCCGAATATTGTAGGCCTCTCCGGCATGGTCGACATTCTCGACCGCACTGCGAAACGGCATCCGCACACGACCATTATCGCGTGTCACCTTGCCAACCTCGATTACGATCTCACTCGGCTGGGAACTTTGCTCGACCGCAACCCCAACCTTTGGGCCGACATTTCCGCGCGTTACGCGGAGACTGGAGCCACTCCCAGAGCCGCCTCGCAGTTTTATGCCAAATATGCAGACCGTCTCCTCTACGGCACGGACATGGGATTCGACAAACCGATGTACCAAGTTACGTTTCGCATTCTGGAGACGCTGGACGAGCACTTTTACGAAATAGAACAATTCGATTATCACTGGTACCTGAACGGCTTCGGCCTGCCGGACTCAACACTCAAGCAGGTGTATCGGGAGAACGCCGCCAGGCTGTTGACGGCGCGAGGGTGACTGGAGAAAGATGAAATTCGCAAAGATCACTTTTCTGATTGCCGGGATCTGGGGCGTGCTGGTCCTGACGCCGCTTTATTTCTTATTCGATGTCATCGGCCGCCAGGATCCTCCACCGATCACCCATCCGGGGTTTTACTACGGTTTCGTCAGCGTGGGACTTGCCTTTCAGATTGCATTTTTTGTAATCGCGCACGATCCAATCCGGCTGCGGCTGATGATGATTCCTTCAATGATCGAGAAATTTGGCGGCGGAGCGACCTTCGTCGTGCTCTATCTGCAGCATCGCCTTACTCCCGGCGATCTTGGTCTGGGCTGCGTTGACTTGCTTTTCGGAGCCCTGTTCGTTGCTGCATACTTCAAGACCGCCAACTGAACTCCGGTACAATCTTCTTCCATGGGCGGATTGATCCAGCCAAGTCCGGTACCTGACGAATCCGATTCCAGTCGGCGAATTATTGTCATCGCGATTGCCGCTGTGATCCTGGTTGTCGTGATCGTTGCTTTTCTTCTGCGCACCCCGCCAAAGAAAAACTCCGGCCCACCTGCCTACGCGTCCAATCTTCAGCTCTCCGATTTGAAAATGAGCGCGGCCGAAAATTTTGTGGGGGCGACGGTGAACTACGTCGACGGTACGATCACAAACGCAGGGAACAAAACTGTCACCCAGGCAAGGGTCGAAGTCACCTTCAAAGACGATATGGGACAACTGGCACAGCGCGAAGAAGTCCCACTGCAAGTGCTGAAAACCAGCGGTCCTTATCCCGAAGCAGTCGACCTGAACGTCTCACCCCTCGGCCCTGGCCAGAGCAAGCCCTTTCGATTGACCTTTGAGTCGATTTCGGCGCAGTGGAACCGGCAATATCCGGAAATTCAAATCATCGATGTAATAACGAAGTAGTCGCGTCCTCTCGTTGCCGATCGCCAAGTTCCGATTGCCAAATCTGCAAGAGCAACTCCGACCTTCTCAACCTATTTAGCAGTGGGAAATTGCAAATCGACAATCGGTACAATGACTTCATGTCCGATAAACCATTCCGCCTGACCGAGTCGGTGAAAGCTGCGGGTTGAGCTTCCAAACTGAGTCCGGCGGCGCTGGACAAGGTGCTTGGGAAATTAGCCCGGCAACATGACC
>JASHTD010000080.1 GCA_030040725.1 Candidatus Sulfotelmatobacter sp.
ACGACTGTGCGTTTGCCGCGATCGCTGCCGGACTCTGCGGCCGCCCCACCGGAGCGGGCTTCTTCAATACCAAGAAAACAGCTACCAGCGAGGCGATCAGCGTGACAATACTGATAATGCGGTCGATTTTCAGTTTCATGAACCCGCTCGAACGGTCAGCCCAGACACACAGGCCCGCCATGATCGTACCTGGAGTCTCCGGAGGGAATCAGATGGCAGAAGTCACAACCATGGATGGTACTTCGGTCACATGCACGCCATCACAAATCAGAGAGCGTCAGTATTATCCGCAGCTGGCCAGAATTACTACCCAAGCCTCTTCACGATCAACTCGTTTACAACCTGCGGATTAGCCTGGCCTTTCGAAGCTTTCATGACCTGGCCGACAAAAAATCCCAGCACCGTCTTTTTCCCGGCGCGGTATTGCTCCACTTGCTTCGGATTTGCCGCAACAATCTCTTCAATAATTTTCTCCAACTCTGAAGTATCGCTCGATTGCTGCGGACGGCCTTCCTGCTCATATACATCCGAAAAATCTTTCTTGCGTTCGAAGCTAAGATCGTAAAGATCCTTCAGCATCTTGCCGGAGATCACGCCGCTCTCCACCAAGTCGGCCGACATGGCTACGCCTTTCATCGAAATCGGCGACTGCTCGATTTCCAAGCCCAAAGCCTTGAGTCGCCCCATCAGTTCGCCCTGCACCAGGTTGGCCACGCGTTTGGGATTTTTCGCAGCCTTGGCTGCCTGCTCGAACTGATCGGCCAGCGATTTCGAAACGGTCAGCACCTGCGCGTCGTATTCGGTCACCCCAAAAACTTTCACGAACCGCGCCCGCCGCGCCTCCGGCAACTCCGGCAGACTTTTCGCGATCTCGGCCTTCCATTTTTCGTCGACCACCAGCGGCAGCAAATCGGGCTCAGGGAAATAGCGATAATCGTGCGCCTGCTCCTTCGACCGCATGCTGTAGGTCTTGCCTTCGTGCGCGTTGTAGAGCCGGGTCTCTTGACTGATTGCGCCGCCGGACTCAATCACATCGATCTGCCGGACGATTTCATACTCGAGGGCATCGCGAATGAAACGGAACGAATTCACATTCTTGATTTCCGTTTTTGTGCCCAGTTGTTTTTGCCCACGCGGCCGCACGCTCACATTGGCATCGCAACGCAGAGATCCTTCTTCCATGTTGCAATCGCTCACGCCGGTATAAAGAATGATCTCCTTCAGCCGCGTCAGGTATTCATGCGCTTCGTCGGGAGTGGAGATATCCGGCTCGCTGACGATTTCAATCAGAGGCACGCCGGTGCGGTTGAGATCGATCGCCGTCTTTTCCTCGGCATCGGGAAAGCCCTCATGCAGGCTCTTGCCTGCATCTTCTTCCAGATGCACGCGGGTGATGCCGATTTTCTTTTTTTCGGGACTCTTGTTGCCAGCGGAGACTTCGATATACCCGAACTCGGCCAGCGGTTTGTCGTATTGCGAAATCTGGTATCCCTTGGGCAGATCGGGATAAAAATAATTCTTGCGAGCGAAGATCGAAGTCTCATTGATGCGGCAATTCAGCGCCATCGCCGCCAGCACGGCAACCTCGACGGCCTTGCGGTTCAACACCGGCAACGCTCCCGGCATGCCCAGGCATACGGGGCAAACATTGGTATTCGGGGCCGCACCAAATCGAGTCGAGCAGGAGCAGAAAATCTTCGACGCCGTCAGAAGCTGCACGTGCACTTCCAGCCCAATGACGGGCTCGAAAGTTGCACGAGTGGCGACGGAAGCATCCGCAGAATTCGACATAAGCGATCATTATAAAGCGGCGAAATCTGCGAGCCGGCAACAATGCCGTGGTTCAGGATTCCGAACGTTCCGCCCTGCAATCCGCGCAGGGGCACACTTCGCGCAGATACTTCCAGGAATAGAGCCCGAGATCGTGATTGTCGTTCCAGGTAAACTTGATCGCGTATTTGCCGATTCCTTCTGCCGAAAGCGGCTTCGCGGCCGGCTTGAACATGGGCAAAGCGCCGGGAGCGAGCCCTGCCGGTTGTCCCGGCTTGCGGCCGGATTTCTCACGCTCGTCGCAGCACATGGCGCAAGGGCAGGCATCGCGCAAAAAGATGAACGTGTAGTGGGAAACGTGGCCGTCCCGCCACTCAATATCCACGCCTGTGCCGGTGGTGAGATTTACCTTTACCGATTTTGGATCGGTGGCCGCCGTCAGCGTCTGAAGGGGAGACTGCATGAATTCAGTATCGCACAGCGAAACTGGCCAACCGAGCGAGGGCTAGTGGGCAGAAGTCCTAGTGGGCAGAAGTCGAAGAGCTCGTCTTCGGGGCAGTCACCAGGCCCACGGCGAGACCGCCAATGGCTCCAGCCAGAATTCCCATCAGAGCGAGCGCGAGCCCGCTTTCGAGCAGCTTGGCTCTTCGGGACATTGATTCCTCCTGCATCTCCAGACTTGGCGAAAGGGCTCCCTCTATTCTATCTGGGGCGCAGCCCATGCTGAAATTGTCGCCAGAGCGGAGAATCCGGTAGAATGAAGGTTCGCATCAGGCCCGTCGAAAGGATCTATCGCAGTCATGGCACAACAGTGTGAAATCTGCGGCAAGAAGCCGCAAACCGGAAATCGAATCAGCCACGCCCATAACGTCAGCAAGCGGCGCTGGAATGTAAACCTGCGCGCCGTCCACGCCCGCGTGGGCGCAACTACCAAGCGTATGCGCGTCTGCACTTCCTGCCTGCGCAGCGGCAAAGTGGTCAAGGCGTAGCGATCGAATTAGCGGCAGAACTGCGTATGGCCGCTTACTCCACGCCCAGCAACTCAATATCAAAGATCAATTTGGCATTCGGCGGAATCGGTCCGTCCGGCGTTCCGTCGGCGCCATACCCGAGAGAAGGTGGAACCAGCAACTGCCGCTTGCCTCCGACTCTCATGCCGGTCACGCCTTCTTCCCACCCCTGGATCACTTCTCCGTTGCCGATGGTGAAGTCGAACGGCTTGCCGGCGTCAAGTGAACTGTCAAACTTTTTCCCGTCGGTGAGCCAACCCGTGTAGTGAACCCGAACGTGGCTGCCCTCTTTTGCCGTCTGGCCGTTTCCCACGCGGATATCCCAATACTCCAGGCCGTCGTCCGTTTTCACGCCCGGCCCGGTCACCTTGATTGGGCCACTAGTATGCGCGACCTTTTTGGGCGTCGCGCTTTGTGCACTCGCCAGCAGTGCGGCCATCGCGACAATTCCCATGATCGCAATGGATTTCATCATTTCCTTTCCTCCTCGAATTTAAAATGTGATTGTTTTGAGCGAATTCTACCCACAACCCGAAGGCACAAAAGGCCCTAGAATTCTGTGATTCCATACATGGCAATCGAGATGTCCCGCGCGAAAAATCTCATGCCAGAGCGATAACATCGATTTCGACCAGCGCATCCTTGGGCAGGCGCGCGACCTCCACAGTAGAGCGCGCCGGAGGCGCTGAGCTGAAATATTTTCCGTAGACCTGATTCATGGCAGCAAAATCATTCATGTTTTTGAGAAACACAGTCGAGCGAACCACCTTGCCCAGCCCGCTGCCCGCCGCTTCCAATATTTCGGACAGATTGCGCAAGACGCGTTCGGTTTGCGCGGCAACATCGCCGGCAACGACCTGCTGCGTTGCCGGATCGATAGCGATCTGCCCGGAAGTAAAGATAAATCCGTTCGCTTTGATCGCCTGTGAGTAAGGTCCGATGGCTTGAGGAGCATCTTTGGTAGAAACAATGTCGCGCATAAAAAGTCCCGCCTCTGACTAGCCGAAACAAGCAGAAAATTTAATTTATCACGGGTGGAAGTCTATTGCTTGTCGAGAAGGCTCTGCAGAAATGTCCAGAAGTCCCGGTCATTCCGCTAGGGTGTGAATGAATCATCCGATGTTGAGTCCGGCATGCTTCGCTCGCTATGACGCCCCGCGATCGAATGCTTTTTGCGGATTGGCTCTAGCGTGCGCCAGGTTTTTCTCTTCTGCGTCGGCACAGTGGAAGGACGCCGATCGGGAAATCCCGTTGCTGCAGCAGGCTCACTCGGAATACGACAAGCTGAAGTAAATCTCGAATTAAACCTCCTGTCTGATATGTTTGAGGATTCCTCACCTTTTTCGCCATGCAATCACCACAGCATCCAAGTCGGTTTGCGGTGGTCCTGGCGTTTGGTCTCGTCTATTTACTTTGGGGCTCGACCTACCTCGCCATCGATATTGCGGTTGAGAGCATTCCTCCGGCGCTGATGTGCGCCACCCGGTTCTTGATCGCCGGGGTGGTAATGCTGGCCGTTTGCGCGGTGCTGAAGCGGCGGGTGTGGTATCCGGCGCAGCAGATCGCTATGGCCGGCATTGTGGGCGTGCTGTTGCTGATGGGCGGCAATCTGACGCTCTCGTGGGCCGAACTTTCAGTGCCCAGCGGACTGGCGGCCATGATCATCTCGGTGACGCCACTGTGGTTTCTGGTTCTGGATTCGCTGTTGCTCGGGCATCATCGCATTTCGGCGCAGGGCAAAGCGGGACTGGCGCTCGGAGTGGTGGGGTTGTTCGTTCTGTTCTGGCCGGAGTTGCATGTGACTTCGGAAATGGGGCGACGGGAGCTGTTTTCGTGCATCAGCCTGCTGGGCGGGTCATTTTCCTGGGCGCTGGGTTCGGTGCTCTCCAAGCGCTGGCAATCGGGTATGGACGTGTTCAGCGCCATCGCGTGGCAGATCACCGTGGCGGGCGCGGCGTGTTTACTTTTTGCGGGGGCGGTGGGAGATTTTCCGCGAGTGGTCTGGACCGGCCGCAGCCTGGGCGCGGTCTTCTATCTCGTGGTGTGCGGATCATGGATCGGATACACGGCATATATCTGGCTGCTGAAGCATGTACCGACGTCGAAGGTTTCCACGTATGCCTATGTGAATCCAGTGATCGCGGTGTTTTTGGGATGGCTGATTCTGCACGAGCGCGTGGATAGATTCATTCTTATGGGCAGTGTGGTTGTGGTGCTCTCAGTGATTCTGGTCACAAGCGCGGAAGTGAAAGTGGGACGAGAAGGCGCGACGATTGGAGAATCGGTTGAGTCTTCGCGAGTTGGTGAGTGAGAAAAATTTTAGGGCGGGGTGGCCGGGCAGGGATTCTTCGACTCGCATTAGCATGCGCTCGTGCTCGCTCAGAATGACAGCGAATCTCACTTTGTCGCCGAGGGCGCGATAGGGATGATCTACTCACGGTCACAGCTTATTTCGAAGCTTCTTCATCGACCTCTTCGACGGTCAGGAGATCGCCAGCGTGGCCGCGTATGACATAGGTTCGCTTGGTGGATGGATTCTCTTCGAAGGTCACGCGCGCCGGCGCCCGCTGCCAGCTGGGCGCAGCGCAGAGGCAATCTGCGCCGGCTGGATCCTGAGCCACTTTTGCCGGTTTTGTGGCAGGAAGCATTTTGACGATCGGCTTGCGGTGATTGATTTCAGCCACGACGGCATACAGCTTGCCATCTTCCGAGGTTCCCCAATATGCGGCGTAGTCACGGTACCAGCTCGCGACCGAAAACACGGGGTCAAAATCAGGCAAATTAATTGGCGAGATGCGGCCGGTGACGCGATCGACCAGAAGCCATCCGCCCTGCTGCCATTGCCAATGCGGAACCGCCGGCGAATCCTGTGGAAGATTGTCATTCATGCGGTACGCCCGCTGCACCACAAAAATCCGGTCGGTCACGTCGTGAGCGGTGCCGAGGGTAAATTCCTTCACCTGGCCATCGACTAACAGCGGGCGAGTTTTCAGGGTGAGAATTTTATTTTGTGGCGGTCCGGCAAAATCGCCGACGTAAGGGACGGTATTCCATTTTCCGAAAGCGATAACGTGATTGCTGGCCGCACTGGCGCTGGAAGAAATGAACGCCAGAAGCAGGAGGAGTGGCAGGAGCCGGGAGAGCCGCAGGATGCTGACCATGCACCGAGGGTAAGCATGCGCACAAGTGGAAAACAAGGTTATCCGATACAGATTGCAAAGATTCCGCCGACAGGAATTCCGATTGGGAACAAAATCGGGGACAAAGTTGGGCAGAGAGCCGGGCGGAGGCCGGATTTGTTTTGTCGCGAACGGATCGAATCTGCCAGGTTCATCTGCCTTGCTGTTTGCAGTAGAATTGAAAAAGGCGTCTGATGAGCTTCTCCCCAAAATTCCATTCAGATTTGAATCTGGCGGCCGGAACCTCGGCAGCAGAATCGGGTTCTAAAGAGGGTATGGCCAGCCTGTCTCCGGTGCGCCGTCCTGCCCGAATCCTGGTCGTCGATGATCAGCCTACGATTGCCGACCTGATGAATCAACTCCTGACGATGAGCGGCTACGATGTCGTGACCGCGACTGACGCGCAGCAGGCCGAGGCAGAAGTTCATCGCCAGCCACCCGATTTGATTCTCTCCGACGTGAGAATGCCTGGAAAATCGGGCTACGAATTTTGCCGCGATTTGAAAAGCGATCCGTCGACACGGCTGATTCCTTTTGTTCTGATCACCGGCCTGAGCGACAGCGCGGACAAGGTTCGCGGCATTGAAGCGGGCGCGGACGATTTTCTGAACAAGCCGGTGCTGGCCGAAGAGTTGAAGGCGCGAGTCAAATCGCTGCTGCGGATGAAGGAATTTACCGACGAACTGGAAACGGTGGATTCGGTTTTGTGCACACTGGGATTGATTGTCGAGGGTCGCGATCCTTATACCGAAGGACATTGCGAGCGCCTGGCCGAAGGCGCCGCGAGCCTTGGCAAACATTTGGGCCTGGATCAGGATTCGATTGTCGCGTTGCGACGCGGTGGTTTTTTGCACGATCTGGGAAAGATCGCGGTTCCGGATGCAATTTTGAAGAAGGGAAGCGATCTCTCGGTGAAAGAATGGGAGATCATGCGGCAGCATCCCCTCATCGGAGAGAACATTTGCCGGCCGCTCAAGTCACTGCGCCTGGTGCTGCCGATCATCCGGCATCATCATGAGCACATCAACGGATCGGGCTATCCGGATGGATTGCGGGCAAGCGAGATCCCGCTTCTGCCGCGGATCTTGCAGGTAGTTGACGTCTACGACGCCTTGCGCACAGCAAGGCCTTATAAGCCGGCGCAATCTCACGAACAGGCCGCGCAGGCCATGCGCGAGGAGGCCCGCCAGGGCTTGTGGGACGCCGAACTGGTCGACGAGTTCTTCAGTATGCTCGCTTTGCAGCAAAGCGCGGCATAGGCGCGTTCCAACCGCTTGGCTTTTTCTGCTGGCGTACAATAGCGCAGCGATTTCGTAGGCAACGACTCGGAGGCGGGCAACATCCTACTCCTTCTATGTGGCGAAACTAGCAGCCGCATGGACACTCGATTCGAACCGTGAACTACAGCATCGTCATCCCGGCCTACAACGAAGGCAAGCGCCTGGGGCCGACTCTGGAAAAAGTTTTGGCCTACGTTCGCCGGCAGGGGTGGGATGCGGAGGTGATTGTCGTCAACGACGGCTCGCGTGACAATACAGCCGAAATCGTCCGCAGATTCGCGGAAACCAATCCGCAGTTGCGGCTGGTGGAAAATCCAGGCAACCGCGGCAAAGGATACAGCGTTCGCCACGGCATGCTGAAGGCGCAGGGAGAAATCATCGTATTCAGCGACGCCGATCTCTCATCGCCGATCGAAGAGATGCCAAAGCTGCTACAGGCGATCGCGGAAGGCGCGGATATCGCCATCGGATCGCGCTGGCTGCAGGCCAAGTTGCAGACCACGCGGCAGTCGCTCCACCGGCAATTCTTCGGAAGAATCTTCAACGCATTGAACCGGATCATCCTGGGCCTTCATTTCAAAGACACGCAATGTGGGTTTAAAGCCTTCACCCGCCCTGCCGCGCAGACCATTCTGCCGCTGCAGCAGATCGAGCGCTGGGGATTCGATCCGGAAATTCTTTTTCTGGCGCGCAAGTTCGGATTCCGCGTGGTAGAGGTTCCGGTGCGCTGGGGACACGTAGGCGGGACGCGCATTAATCCTTTAGTCGACGGCGCGCGCATGTTTCAGGAGATGCTGCGCATCCGCTGGAACAGCATGGCTGGGAAATACAGCGGCAGTCGTTCATCAGCAACCGCCGCTTTGCCAACAGCCGCGGCGGCGGCTGCGCAACCCGTTAAGACGCTGAGTGGGCCTGGACCACAGGCGTGAGCCTTTTAGGCTTGGATTGACGAGCATCTACGCCGCGACGGCAGAGAGCTTCATGGCTTCAACTACTTTCCTTCCCATCTCTGAAGTCGAAACCGGAGTCTGCCCCGCATGCGCAAGATCAGAAGTTCGTGCGCCTTTTTCGAGCACGTAACTCACCGCATTTTCGATGCAAGCGGCTTCCCGCTCCAGTTGAAACGAATAGCGCAAGAGCATGGCCGCAGAAAGAATCGCTCCCAGAGGATTGGCGATTCCATTTCCCGCAATGCTGGGCGCCGAACCGTGCACCGGCTCATAAAGTCCGATTTTGCCGCCGATGCTCGCGGAAGCAAGCAAGCCCAACGAGCCGACAATCGCGCCCGCCTGGTCGGACAAAATATCGCCAAACATGTTTTCGGTGAGTACCACGTCGAACTCTTTGGGATGCTGCACCAACGACATCGCGGCAGAATCCACGTACATGTGCGAGAGCTGCACATCGGGAAAATCTTTGGCACAACGAGTGACCACCTCGCGCCAGAGCCGCGAGCACTCGAGGACGTTCGCTTTGTCGACTGACAAGACTCTATTGCGGCGCTTCGCCGCGAGTTCGAAAGCGACGCGGGCGATGCGTTCGATTTCAGGCTCGCTGTAGGTCATGGTGTTGATGGCGAGGCGCTGGCCGGGTGCTCCGGTTATCGAACGCGGCTCGCCGAAATAAAGGCCGCCGAGCAACTCGCGCACAATCATGATGTCTGTGCCGCGAACCACCTCAGCCCGCAGCGGAGAGCAATCTTCGATAGCAGGAAAGCAGACCGCGGGACGCAGGTTTGCGTAGGCGCCAAGTTCGCGGCGCAGCCGCAGCAGCCCGGCTTCCGGACGAAGATGATTGGGATTCTTATCGAAGGCCGGACTTCCCACGGCTCCGAGCAAGACCGCGGAAGAATCGAGGCATGCGTGCAGCGTATCGGGAGGCAGCGGATCATTCGCCACCGCAAGCGCTGCACCGCCAACATTTTTTTGTTGCAGTTGAAGCTGATGGCCGAACGAGATGGCTACGGCTTGCAGGACGAGAACGGCCTGATCGGTAACTTCGGGGCCGATGCCATCGCCGGGGAGGATGCAGAGCTTCAGCAACATGCGGGAGTCAGTGTAACGGAAAGCGTATCGGGCGGCCAGCAGTTTGCATTCGCGTGAGTCGCTTCTCTTGGCGTCGCTTCGATGCTCACTTCGGATCCGAACCGAAGCGGATTACATTCCCGTCCGGATCCTCAACGTGCATCTCCAGCGCCCAGGGAAAATTCGTCGGGGGCATTCGTATCGCGACACCTCGCGCTACGTACTCCTCATGCAGTCGCTCCACATCTTGCACGCCGATCCACAACCATGCCTTGCCTGCGCCTTGTCCCTGGCGGCAAAGATAAATGCCCGCGCGGTCACGGTTCACGCTGGTAAATTCGTCGGTACCCCAGTCAACATTTTTGAAACCAAGACGATCAATGTAGAAGCGTACGGCGCGCTCCATGTCTTCGACGCGGAGGATGGGCTGTCCACCTTCAAAGCGCACCGGCGGCTTGGTGGAATCGACCATGGAAGATCGATTTCCACTATACACGCGGGCAGAAAAACATGAGGGAGCTTACACGCCCCACAAATAATCTTCTTGATCGTGGTGCTGCTCGATGCCTACCGGCAGAGGAACTCCGAACCCGTTGGGCTGGGCAGCGATGGGGAACGCCTTCACAGGTTCCTGGTTCGAATTGCCGGCCGCTGCGGCGGCAGCGGTCGCCAAGGGTTCGAACAGCGGAGTCGCCGAAGAGGCAGGCTTGTGCGTCTCGCGGATCAACTCCAGCAGGTGATGATCTTCCACATGCTTGATCTTGTCGGCAAGGCGAACGAAGCGCCGGTAAATATCGTCAAGCGCGCGGCGATCGAACTCATATCCGAGCTGCTCGCAGCGAATAGCTAGCGCGTGACGTCCTGAATGCTTGCCGAGCACCAGCTTGGAGTCGGGCACGCCCACCGACTGCGGGGTCATAATTTCGTAGGTAAGCGGGTTTTTGAGGACGCCATCCTGATGGATGCCAGCTTCGTGGGCAAAGGCGTTGCGGCCGATGACCGCTTTATTGGGCTGCACCGGCACACCGACGATTTCACTCAGCATCTGGCTAGCGGGAAATAAATGCTCGGCAGCGATCGCGGTTTCGCAGGGATACCGGTCGTGGCGAACTCGCATTGCCATGACAATCTCTTCCAGGGCGGCGTTTCCAGCACGCTCGCCGATGCCGTTGATGGTGCACTCGACCTGTCGCGCACCGGCCGCGATCGCCGCCATGGAGTTAGCGACTGCCATCCCGAGATCGTTATGGCAGTGTGCAGAAATAGTAACTTTCTGGGCGCCTTTCACCCTGCGCCGGATGGTGGCAATCAATTCTCCATATTCGGCAGGAATACTGTAGCCGACCGTATCCGGAATATTGAGCGTGGTTGCTCCCGCCTCGATGACGACTTCGAGCACCCGGCATAGAAATTCCGGATCGGTGCGGGTTGCATCTTCAGGAGAAAATTCGACGTCATCGCAGAACGATTTGGCGAGCGCGACCGACTCGCGCGCCTGCGCGAGACATTCCTCGCGGCTAATGCGCAGCTTGTATTTCAAATGGATATCGGATGTGGCAAGGAACACGTGAATGCGGGGATGAGCGGCATCTTTTAAGGCTTCCCAGGCACGCTCGATATCGGCAGGGCAGGCGCGCGCGAGTCCGGCGATAATTGGACGCCGGATCACGGCAGAGATCGCCTTCACGGCTTCGAAATCGCCATCGGAAGCGATGGGAAACCCGGCTTCGATCACGTCGACGCCCAGGCGGTCGAGCTGATGCGCCAGGCGCAACTTCTCCTGGTGATTCATGCTGCAGCCGGGCGATTGCTCGCCATCGCGAAGGGTGGTGTCGAAAACCGTAACGCGTGCCTGCTCCATAGCCATATTGATTCCTTAGAAAAGAAAACCAAAGAGTTAACTCTTTATGCTACGGATCGGCAGTACTGAAGCAAAACTTATAATTGTTTAGTAACTATTAGCGATACTGCTATAATAAGCGCGGCTAATGAACCATGAAGTGTTATTAGGATTACACGATGGAACTTTCGCAACTGGAAGTCTTCCTCGCCGTGGCGAGGGAGCATCGTTTTTCGCGCGCGGCCGAAAAGCTTTATCGCACGCAATCGGCGGTTAGCCAGACCATCCGCAAGCTCGAGGATGAACTGGGCGAGCCTTTATTTGACCGTTCGTCGCGCGAGGGCGTGCTGACCGACGCCGGGCAGGTACTGTTCGAGTACGCGGAAAAGTTACTGAACCTGCGACGCGACGCGCACGAATCGCTCACCGAATTGCGGGAATTGCAAAAAGGCAAGCTGGTGATTGCGGCCAACGAATTCACCGCGCTTTATCTGCTGCCGGTGTTGGCGGAATTCCGGCGGCTGCACCCCATGATCAAAATTACGGTGCAGCGCTCGCTGGGCAGCCGTATTCCAGATGAGGTTTTGCAGCACGGCGCCGAACTGGGCGTGCTGTCGTATAAGCCGGAGGAGCCGCGGCTGCACTCGATCGTCGCTTACCTCGACGAACTGGCGCTGGTTGTTCCGCCGAAGCATCCCCTGGCCTCGGCCAGGGAGGTGAGTATTCGCCAGCTGGGCGCGGAATCATTTGTGGCCCACATCGTCTCGTCGCCCTACAGGGAAAAAGTGTTGCAGACATTTCAGAAGTACAAAACCCCGCTGCACATGGATCTGGAACTGCCTACGTTGCAAGCCATCAAGCAATTTGTCGCGATGGGGAACGGCGTAGCGCTGATGCCCGAAATCAGCGTGGAAACGGAAGTGGCGCGAGGCGAACTGGTACGGGTTCCGGTGCGCGAGCTGCGCGTACAGCGCAAGCTGCGGTTGATCTATCGAAAAGAAGCCGGACTCTCGCATGCCGCGAGGGCGTTCCTGAAGGTCGCGGAAGCGGTTGCGCACGAAAGAGTGGGACGCTACCGCTTTCAGCGTGAAAGCTAGAAGGGAAACGGCAGCAAACTTTTGCTTCAGTCTTCTTCTATTCTCGGATTCTCTTCTCTTGAAGTTGGTTACTTGCCGGCCGACGTCGCTTTCGCCGCCGGCACGGAAATGGCGATGGAATCAGGTTCGGTCC
>JASHTD010000081.1 GCA_030040725.1 Candidatus Sulfotelmatobacter sp.
GTTCCTGCATTTGCCGAGTGTTCCCCTACGGCTGCCTTCGATTTTTATCGTACGAAGATTAATCCCGATGCCAAACCCGGCGATGAAGCACGAGCAGATTGGACGCCCATGACTCCCGCGCAAATCGCAGAACTGGCCGCTCGAGGACATGCCATTGGCAACCACACGCTGACCCACGCACGTTTAGCGGGCCTTCCCGCCGATGAATTGGAACGCGAGATTGCCGACGGCGCGCGCAAGCTGGCCTCGTGGATAAAACAACCCGCCGAATCTTTCGCCTGGACATTTGGGTGGGACTCAATTGATCCGCGCGCTCTCCGAGTCATCCAGCGACATCATCGGTTTTGTTTCGCTCCTTGCGCCGGCATGATTGATGCTCGTAAGGGCCTTCCAGTCTTATTTTGGCGCCGGGAGATTGAAGTGAAGTATGCGCCGGCAGAGTATCGCTTTCTGTATTCCGGGCTGGCCGACCCGTGGTGGAGCACGCGTCGCCGGCGTCTTCGTAAGATGATGTCAGTTTCAAACTCGAATCACACAGCTGAACCATCCTGAGCGGCAGAATGATCCACATCTTCATCAACGGTCTCGCCGCCAGTGCCGGAGGAGGTCTCACTTACATTCGCAACATTCTTCCCCAATTGGCGAATCGCCATGAGGTTCGCGTGACAGTGCTTCTGAGCGAATCGTTGGCGCATGAATTCAACGAATTGCCTGGGGTCGCCATCTTGCGGTCAGATCACCGCGCGGGCACTGGCACGCGATTTCTTTATGAGCAATACGAAGTTCCCCGCATGATTCGCCAGACCGGCGCCGACGCGCTGCTTTCCCCGGGAAATTTCGCGATCTTTCGCTCGCCAGTTCCGCAAATCCTGCTTAGCGGCAACGCGCTCTATGTCTCTCGCGATTTTGTACGTGATCTGCGCGAGCGTGGCGACTACCGCCTGTGGCTCGACAACGCGGTAAAGGCAAAACTGGCGGGGTGGTCGGTGATGCAGGCCGAATGTACGATCGCTCCTAGTGCGGCGTTCGCCAACCAGCTGCGCGCATGGACGGGAAAAGATGTTCTCGCCATTCATCACGGATTCGATCACGAATCTTTCTTTCGTGACCGGGCGCCCTTGCCCCATTCGATTCAGCAGAAACTTGACGCCACTACAGGTTCGCTTCGGTTGCTGCTGGTCAGTCATTACAACTACTACCGAAACTTCGAGACGCTGATTCGCGCCGCTGCGATTTTGAAGAAAAGACTGCGCCCGCGGCGGGTTTGTCTGATTCTCACCTGCGTTCTGGATTCAAGTGATAATCCGGGCAACTACAGGGCTGAATCGGCCGCGGCTTTGGTTCGAAACCTCGGCGTCTCGAACGAGGTGGTCGAACTGGGATCCGTTCCTTACAACTCTGTGCACCACGTTTATCGAGCCTGCGACTTCTACGTGACAGCTGCCTACGCGGAAACCTTCGCGCATCCGCTGGTCGAAGCCATGGCCAGCGGACTTCCGGTGATCGCCTCCGACCTGGCCGTACATCGCGAAATCTGCGGCAATGCAGCTGTCTATTTTCCGCGCTTTTCTCCCGAGGGTTTGGCCGAGGCTGTTCAGTTAAGCCAATCGGCAGAGCGGTCGGCGGCTATGCGTGCAGCGGGATTGCTGCGCTCGCGCGACTTCAGTTGGGATAATCACGTCCAGGAATTGCTGTTGTTGGCCCGCCGCCTGGCCGAACTCGGCCGGCCGAAGAATAAAATGGTCTGACTCAGGGAAGGGTACTGCTAATCCTCTTTTGTTGCCGTCACCAGCACAAAAAGCTTCCACGGGCCCGCCACCTGTCTTACCAGCCATCGGGGATACACCTTCCACAACCAACGGTAGAGCGGCTTTTGAAAACGCTGCGAAGGTTCGTGAAGCAACAAATCACCCGGGCTGAAAACCAGTCTCATCTCAACTTTCCGGAACCCTTGCATAAGAGACAGAACCTCTCGCTCTGTGTACGTTTTCGTTCCGGGGCTCTCCAGATGGTCGTATACGCATTGCCGCAACCCTTTGGCTCGCCACACGCCATAGCGAAACCAAAGCAACAGGCCGGTAAGCGAAGGATGGTGGTAAAGCATAATTCGCGCTTCACCCCCGGGCCTCAGGACACGCAAGGCCTCCTGAATGCACTGCGGAGTGTTTGGGCTGTGGTGCATCACTCCATACGAATAAACCACGTCGAAGTTTCTGTCGGGGAACGGCAGATTTTCCGCGTCAGCCAATCGCAAATCGGCGTCGCGATAACCGGCAAGTTCGCAGCGCAATCGTGCCCGCTCGATCGACTCGCGGGAGATATCCACTCCCGTGGCTTGCGCCCCGGCTTTCAGCCACTGCAAATAATCGGCTCCCATGCCAACGCCAACCTCCAGCACTTTCCGTCCTTTTGCCGACTCGAACTTTGCGAAATCTTGGATATACGGTTCAAGCTCATAGCGAATCCGCTCGTGCGTTTCGAAATTCTTCGCGCTCCATTCCTCGCCTCTTCCGTCAGAGGCAGAGTCTGGTCGCTGAAGATATCGTGAACCGCAAGGTTCGGCCTCCCAAAAACGCCGCACCTTATCCTTTTGCGCAATCAGAGAATCGGTTGGCATGGAATCTTCGGAGATATTAGCAGCTTGCTGAAATCCTGGCAGTTATCCACTAGGACTCGCGATAATATTTGTTCAATCGACTCATGCCAGAGCTGGATGAATTCGTAGCCACGCCTGCGGTGTGCGCAACCGCGGTTCTTCCCGTCAGTGTCATTATTGCGGCGCGCAACGAGGCGCAAAACCTGCCGCACTGCCTCGAGTCTTTGCGCGATTTTGGCGAAGTCTACGTGGTCGATTCCCAGAGCACCGATGAGACGGTTGAAATTGCGCGCTCCTGTGGAGCTCAGGTTGTGCAGTTTCATTATCGCGGAGGATGGCCTAAAAAACGCCAGTGGGCCATTGACTCGCTGCCGCTTGTCCATGACTGGATTCTTCTGCTTGACGCCGACGAATCCCTCACTCCGGAACTCGTGTCAGAAATCCGCGCCGCAATTCAGGATCCGCGCTACAACGGCTACCACATCGCTCTGCACATTTATTTTCTCGGCCGCCAACTTCGCCACAGTGGCGCCACGTTTCGTAAGCTATCGTTATTCCGCCGGGGCAAGGGCCGCTACGAATGCCGTTTGAAAGAACAAGACGCTTCGATGGCCGATATGGAAGTCCATGAGCATGTGGTGGTCGAAGGCCGCACCGCGAACCTGAAAGCGCCGCTGCTGCATCACAACGTGAGCTCGCTCTCTCATTACATCCGCAAACACGACGCCTACTCCAACTGGGAAGCCAAGGTATGGCTCAACGGCAATGCCGACGAGCTCCGCGCCTCACTGAGCGGAACGCAGGCGCAGCGCAGGCGTTGGCTTCGCCGGAAATTTTTCACCTGGCCCAGTTCCTCGCTGGCGTTTTTTCTTTACAAGTACATATTCCGTCTGGGATTTCTCGATGGTATTCCCGGCTTGATTTATTGCTGTTTCCAGGGAATCCAGTTCTTTCACATCAAAGCCAAAATCTACGAACTCGAGCATGCATCGGAGGTTGGGCGCTGAATGTGTGGCATCGCCGGACTCGCCAACTGGGGCAGCAGGGAAGTGCTGGCGCGAATGACGAACGTCCAGGCGCATCGCGGCCCCGATGACTTCGGCCTGTGGGAGCGCAGATTTCCTGACGGTGCTTATATGGGTCTCGGCAGCCGCCGCCTGGCCATTCTCGACCTCTCCGCGGATGGCCACATGCCTATGTGTAACGAAGACGGCACGCTGTGGATTACCTATAACGGCGAAATATACAACTTTGCCGAGCTTCGCCACGAGCTCGAAAGCAAAGGCCACCGCTTTCGCTCCCGTACCGATACCGAAGTTATTTTACATCTCTACGAACAGGAAGGCGCCGAGTGTGTTCGACGCCTCAAGGGTATGTTCGCATTTTGCATCTGCGATCTGCGTTCGGGAAGCCCTCAGTTGTTCCTGGCTCGCGATCATTTCGGCGTCAAGCCTCTGTACTACATTCATCGCGGCGCCAAACTCGCGATCGCTTCCGAAGCAAAAGCTCTGCTGCAGTTGCCGGATGTCGCCGCCGAAATCGACCTCGAATCCCTGCATCAGTATTTGACATTTCTCTGGGTTCCCGAACCTAAGACGATGTTTCGGGAAATCTACAAGCTTCCTGCCGGGCATTGCGCTACGTTTCGCGATGGCGAATTGAAGTTGCAGCAGTACTGGGATCTCACATTTCCGCTCGCGGAAACGAGCCGTGCAGAATCGGAATCCGGTTGGAATGGTCGAAGAGTCGAGGAACTCGGCGAGCTCTTTCGCCATGCTGTGCAGCAACAAATGGTCAGCGATGTTCCCGTCGGCGCATTTCTCAGCGCCGGGCTCGATTCGTCGAGCATTGTCGCCATGATGCGCCGCGCGACCAATCAAACCGTTCGCACTTACACCATCACTTTTCCCCGTAAGTATCGGGTCGGCGAAAATGCTCTGGACAATCCTGAAGTGCCGGCCCGCCTTGCGCGGCACCTCGGTTGCGAAAACCAACAGATTGTTGTCGAGCCGGATGTGGCCGATTTGTTGCCGCGTCTTACCTGGCACATGGATGAACCCGTCGCCGATCCGGCCCTCATCGCCGCCTACGTTGTCTGCCGCGAAGCGCGGAAACAATCCACCGTCCTGCTTTCGGGCGTGGGAGGAGATGAACTGTTTGCCGGATACCGCAAGCACGTCGCACACTGCTGGTCGCAGGCCTATCGGCGATTACCGGCTGTATTGCGAAACGCAATCGCTTCCAGCGCTGAAGCATTGCCTAGCTTTCGCAGCACGCCGATGAAGGGCGGTGTGCGATTAGCCAAGAAAATGGCTCGCAGCGCATCTCTCGAACCGCGGGAAAGTTTTATCCGCAACTGCACGTATCTCGACGCCGAACAGAAGCAGAGCTTGTACGCTGACTGGCTTCGCGACCAGCTTTGCAATTCTGATCCCGCCAATCGCCATTACGCCGCTTTCGAAACAGTGCGCGATGCGGACTTCCTGAACCAGATGCTTTATCTCGACACCAAGATTTTCATGGTCAGCCTGAATCTGAACTACAACGACAAGATGAGTATGGCTTCGTCGGTCGAGGTACGTGTGCCATTTCTCGATCGCGAACTTGCCGAGTTCGCAGCGTGGAATATTCCGCCTGCTCTTAAGCTCAAAGGTTTTTTCAGGCCCATGACGAAGCACATTTTTCGCGAAGCCATGCGTGACGAACTGCCTGCTGAAGTGCTGCATCAGCCGAAAGCAGGATTCGCTGCACCCGTCGATTACTGGCTTGCTCACGACTTGCGGGAACTGGTGGACGATCTTCTCTCCGAAACCAGCATCACGAAGCGAGGGCTCTTTCGCCCGCAGCAAGTTCGCTGCTTCATCGAAGAGCATCGTCGCGGGACTGAGGATTGGTCGATGCAGATCTGGCAATTCCTCACGCTGGAGCACTGGATGCGAGCTTTTATTGACAGCTCCGCGCAGAAGACTGCAGGAACATTATTCAATCTCGCGGAGGCTGCGACAGCATGAATCAGGAGCGCGGCAAAGCATGGCAAGCCGCGAAAGAAACTGCCGGTTTGCTGCGAGCCCCGCAGCGTGCGCTTCCTTTGGTGCGCAAACTTATTACCGATACCGTTAGCGTTGGTTTCGGACAGTGCCATCTTTATTCGTATACGAAAACCAGATGCAGTACAGAACGTGTCCTGAATGCGTCGCTACGCTGGATTCTCGACGCGCAGCGGTCTGATGGCGGCATTGCAGCGTATTACAGCCTGCTCTCCGGATATTCCTCTTCGTACCCCGAGGTCACCGGCTACATCATCCCAACCCTGTACGATTTGGCTCGCCAATCTTCTGATCGTGCTGTTAGTTGCGAAGCAATCTACGCTGCCGAACGCGCGATTGATTGGCTGCTTTCCCTGCAAATGTCGAGTGGAGCATTTCCTGCTGGATTGCACGCC
>JASHTD010000082.1 GCA_030040725.1 Candidatus Sulfotelmatobacter sp.
GCCCAGGTCGACGCGTCGCTGGGCGATAAGCCGCGCGCATAGATAATGTATTTCCCGTCCCGCGACCAGTCGCTCGTCAGCGTGGGTTGGGGATCGGTCAGCAACAATTCTTCCGCGCCGCTGCCATCGGAGAGTTTCCGGAGAATATTCGACTGCCCGTTCCGGTCCGAGTTGTAGGCGATCCACTTGCCATCGGGCGACCAGACCGGAAATGTATTGGCAACCGGGCCGAAAGTGAGCCGGGTTTTCACGCCGCGCGCCACGTCGAGCACCCAAATGTCGTTCACTCCAGCATCGATCTGCATGGCAACGCGGTCGCCTAGCGGCGACAAGAAGGCATTTTGCAGGTCAGGGAGTTTGTCGACAATAGTCGTGAGCTGTTTGGAAGCACGATCCATCCAGAGCAACTGCCAATCTCCTGAGCCGCCGCTGGCGAAAGTCAGCAGGCCACCGCCGGCAGCGGAAGCGTCCATGTGCCAGGTGGCAAGGTCGTTGGCGACCCCCTTGGCTACGTTCTGCGCCTCTCCGCTTAGCTTCCCGCTTCCGGGGTCGAAGCGCTGCGCCATCAATTCGTCGCCGCGCGCGAACAGCAGATATCCATCTCCATAAACCGCGTTCGAATGGGAACGCAGCAATTCGCGATTTTCAGTGCCGTCCAGCGAGGCGTAATAAACCGTATCGTTCGCCGCTTTAACAGGATCATGATGGATGGCGAGGTATAAGAAATGTTTGCCATCGGGTAGAAAAAATGGCCACCGATGAGAAGTGTGCAGCGCCGCATCCAGCTTAGTCATAGGAACCGGAGTTCCGCCCGTGGCATTGACTCGCATCAAAGCCGCCTGTGTCGTCGGAGAAAACACAATCGTTCCATCCGCGCCCCACGCGCCTCCGCGGCCAAAGGGTGCATCGGCGATGATCTGCGGCGACCCGCCGCCAAGATCGATTGTCTTCAACTTGTTATCAGCAAAGAATCCCAGCGAGCGGCCATCCGGCGACCAGAAAGGGAAAATTGCATTCTCCGTGCCGGGGAGCATCTGCGCCTCGAGCGCGTTCATCGGGCGAACCCAGAGTGAGGTCCGGCCGTCCGCACCGGTTGCGGTGAACGCCAGGCTTGAGCCATCCGGCGAAAGCACAGGCGGTCCCGCAGAATCTCCGATCAGATTAAGTGTGTTTTTTGCTGGAGGATCGATTACTGTGCGGATGGCCGGGACAGACCGGCCCGCACGGGCGAATAGGACTCCGGCAACCGCTCCCAGTGCCAGCGCCACAGCCAAGGCTGCTCCCCAGCTAAGTCTTCGCTGTACTGACCACGTCTGCGCCGGCTGCTTCCTTTGCGCCGCAACCGCCGGCTTGTCCGAGGCAATCCATTGCAGCTCGAGCTTGATATCGTGCGCCGCCAGATACCGTTCTTCCGGATTCTTCTGGAGGCAGGTTTTGATTACGTGCTCAAAAGCCAGTGGAGTTTGTGGTTTGAGGGAGCTGATCGGCTCGGGATCGTTCTCCAGAATTGAAGATGCCAGTGAAAGCTGGCTCTTGCCGGCAAACGGCCGCTTTCCCGCCACCATTTCGTATAGCACCGCACCAAACGCAAAAGTATCCGAGCGCGCGTCCGCTTCTTTCCCCTCAATCTGTTCGGGAGACATGTATTGGATTGTGCCAATGATGCTGCCCGCGGTGGTCAGTGGGCTCAAGGGGCTGGGCCCGCTCAAAGTCGCCACGGCGGCGAATGTCGGCACCGATCCCGATCCTGTCGATGTTGTCTGCGCGCCGAGCGGCTTCGCCAGGCCAAAATCCATCAGTTTTGCGCCGGCCGGCGTCAGCATGATGTTTCCAGGTTTCAAATCGCGATGAACGATGCCGCTGCGGTGTGCCGCAGCCAGGGCCTCGGCAACGGCGATCCCGATTTTAAGAATTTCCGCCATCGGGAGCGGACCTTTGCGCAATCTCTCGGCCAGAGTTTCCCCTTCCAGAAACTCCATTACGAGGTAATCGGTGCCGTTCTGCGAGCCGATGTCGTAAAGATGGCAGATGTTCGGATGGTTCAGAGCAGAAATTGCCCTGGCCTCGCGTTCCATGCGCTGTTTTAACTCGGGCGAAGACGGAAGACGCGAGGCGAGAATTTTGATCGCTACGGTACGGTCGAGGCGGGTGTCGCGCGCGCGGTAAACCTCTCCCATGCCGCCTGCGCCGAGAGCGCTAGAAATTTCGTAGGGGCCAAGTTTGTCGCCGGAGTTCAGCATGAGATCCCGCGCAATTATAACTGCAAAGGAACTTGCTGAAAGGGAGCAAACCAGCGCGGGAGTTCCGTTGCTCCGCTAAGGGGTTGTGCCGGCTTCGGCCTGCGCATAAACTTCGTCGATCCGGTGGCGATAACGGTCTTCTACTACCCGGCGGCGCAGCTTCATAGTGGGAGTGAGCGAACCGTTTTCCACGCTGAACTCGTCGGCCACGACAATGACACGCTTCAGCTTTTCAAAGCGCGCAAGTTTTTGGTTGGCACTTTCCACGATGTCTTCGTACAAACTTTGAATCTGGTTATTCGCGACCAGATCGGAGCGGGAAGAAAAGGCAACGCCCTTGTTTCGCGCCCAGTCTTCGAGCGCAGGAAAGTTGGGCGCGATCAAGGCGCAGGCGAACTTCCGTTTGTCGCCGACGACAACCGCGGTTGCGACCAGCGGATTCAGCTTAAGGGAATTTTCGATCGGTTGCGGAGCTATGAATTTTCCTCCAGAAGTCTTGAGCAGTTCTTTTTTGCGATCCGTCACCGACAAAAAACCATCACCATCGATGTAGCCGACGTCGCCGGTTTTGAACCATCCATTCTCGAATGCGCTCCTGGTCTCTTCTGGCCGGTTCCAATAGCCTTTGAATACCGACGGTCCGCGGACCAGAATCTCTCCGTCCTCGGCGATGCGCACTTCAATATTTGGCAGAATCCTGCCGACCGTACCGATGCGGTGATTGATGGGAGTGTTCACTGCAATCACCGGAGAGGTTTCTGTTAGTCCGTAGCCTTCATGAATGCGAATCCCAACGGTCGCGAACCATTCAGCGAGTTCCCGGCCCAAGGGCGCTCCGCCGGAGATGAAGGTTTCAACGTGTCCGCCCATGCCGTTCCGGATTTTTGAAAAGACGAGTTTGTTGGCGAGCTTCCATCGCAATGGGACCGGCGTTTCTCCCGCCAGAATCGTCGGTTTATTCGTGCGGCCGACCGAGAGCGCCCATTGATATAAGGCATGCTTGGGAAATCCGCGTGCCATCGTCTCGGTTTTGGCGTAGATCTTCTCGTAAACCCTCGGCACCGAAACGCAGACCGTGGGGCGGACTTCAAGGAATGTAATCGGCAGATTCTCGATGAAAGGGCAATAGGCGAGTGTAACGCCGTGATAGAGCATGGCGAAATCCACATGGCGCGCCGTGACATGCGAGAGCGGAAGAAACGAAATGCTGGTTTGTCCGGAATGCATGTCAAACCCCAGCAGCGAGCACGAAATATTGGAGGCCATATTGCCATGGGTCAGCATGGCGCCTTTCGAGACGCCCGTAGTTCCTGAGGTGTAAATGATCGTGGCAAGATCGTCCGCACTGATCGAGCGCGCGAAAGCTTCGATTTCGTCGTCTAGAATTCCGGAACTCTCTGCCGCACATTCACCCATGAGCACGCACGGCGTTGCCAATTCAGCGGGAACTTGAACGCGATCCATGACTACAATTCGTTGGACTTGCGTCTGAGACAGAATCGACTGAACCTTGCGCAATTGATGCTCCGTGGAAACGAAAACCAGCGTGGAACCGGAGTCGCGCAGCGTGTAAGCGGTTTGTTCTGGAGTCAGCGTTGAGTAAACCGGAACCGTGACCGCTCCAAGCAGCAGAATGGCAAAATCGGCAATCGGCCACTCTGGCCGGTTCTCGCTGAGAATCGCGACCCGGTCGCCTTTGCGAATGCCCCAATCCTGCAGAGCGCGAACCGTGCCGGCAACATGTCGGTGGAAATCGGCAGCGGAAATCGGCAGCCATTTGCCGTTTTCGCGATTCATCATTACGCTGTCGAGATTGCGCTCGACGACGGCGAAAAATATATCGTTCAGCGTGGTGAGACTCATCGGCCTGAGGTCGCGATCTGGATTGAATGTACTGATTCAGAGCACTTGAGGCAACGCGAAAGGTAAGTATGAAATCGATTCGCCAATCTCCACGTTGCCTCATTTCCTTCACGGGAGTAAGCTGATGCAGAGTTCTGGGGAGAGTGCGATGAACCGGAGATTTTCTGCTTTGTTGGGAGCGGCCGTTTTGCTGGCGGGTGTGTTGGCTGCGGCGTATCCGGCTGCGGCGCAGGGCACTCCGGGCGCGGCAAGCATGCCCAAAGTCGGCGATATGGCGCCGAATTTTACCTTGCACTATTTCGACGGTAACGATCTGAAGCCGGTTTCCCTCAGTCAGTACCGCGGCAAGAAGAACGTCGTCCTGGCATTCTTCATTTTTGCCTTCACTGGCGGTTGAACCAAGCAGATGCAGGCGCTCCAGCAGGATTTGAAACGGCTGGATGCGACCGACACCCAGGTCCTGGGTGTGAGCATGGATAGTGCATTTGCTAACAAAGCCTTTGCCGATCAGATTGGCGTCACCTTCCCGCTCTTGAGCGACTGGGGCGGAGAAGTCACGCATGAGTACGGGCTTTACATGGATAAGTACAAAGCTGCGCGACGCGTGAATTTCCTCATCGGCAAAGACGGGAAGATTCTGGAAGAGCAGGTCGACAAGGACGCGATTGATCCCACGAAGATCGTTGATACGTGCGAGCGGCCGAAGTTGAAGAATTGAGGTCATCGCCCCTGATACCGCGACCCTGTGGGTTGTTCTGCGCACGTAACAGTACAAAAGCCGCCCAGGCCTTGGGCGGCTTGCATTTTAACTTTCGTTCCGAGGATCTACCGCGGCCGGGCTGGCCCTCCTTTCAAGTTGCCGAAGGGTCTCCGCTGTTGCAAGGTGCGACGCACATTTTCTGGAAGAACGACGCGCGCCCGAGGAACATTCTCCGCCGATTCGGCGGTTGAGCCAAAAACCGGAGTCAGCAGAAAAGCATGGGTGTCGCCCGTGCTGATCTCCAGAGCGATGCCGGCGATCCATCCCTCATCGTTGATTGTGCCGGTGGCTTCCATTAAATACAAAGGAGAGTTTGCGGGGATCAGGGTGTTAAGGTCAGTCATCACGCCGTTTTGCCAGATGAAGGCACGCGAGTTGCCATCCGCATCGTACGATCCTCCGACAACCTGGCCCCAGTCGTTCAGGCCATCGCCGGAACTGCTTACATCACCGGGCAGAGTGCCAAGATCGGTGCCGACTCCCCAGGTCCACAAGATGGCGTGGTAGTTCACATCACCAGGCAGGGTCGCAAGGCCGGAAACCTGGCCGAAGTTGTTGATGTCCACTCCCTCGGCCTGCGTGCCGCCGAGGTTGTTTCCGAGGTTAACCGCTCTTCCATTTTGCCAGAGCAGGGCGTGAAAGGCTGTGGTGCAATTGCCCGAGTAGCCTGTGATCTCCCCAAAGTAGTTAATGGAGAAGGCCGCGCCGTCACTATCGCCGGGAAAATTCGGGAGCTCCCTGATCCGGCCGTTGATCCAGAAGACCGGTTCGAACTGGAATACCTCAGTAGTGCCGGCGCAGGTTGGATCGACAGCCGTTGTCTCCGAATTTCCGACGATCACATCGAAATCGTTGACGCCCCCCGCCCAGCCGTTGTTGCCGCCCAGCAAGGGGAGTTGCGTCATCTTCTTTGTGCTGTGTCGGTAAAAGAACGGCACACAGATAAGATTGTCCCCGTAGGCACAGTAATTCTCGGCGTAAGGATCCACGGCGCCGGTCTCTGATCCTCCGGCGACATCGCCGGCGTCGCTGGGACGCCATCCGGCATCGCCATTTGGGCCGCCCAGGGTGCCGAGATCCGCGATTTTGCCATTGTGCCAAAATACCGGGTTCTCATAGCCGTCAGTTAGCGTCGAAACGCCTTCGACCCAGCCGCTGTTACTCAGTCCGCCCGCCAGGCTGTACGTGCCGCCGAGCGTGCCGAGGTCGAACACGTTGTAGTGCGGGAGCGCCGGGGTGTTTTTCTGCGAGGCAGCCCACGGCGCTGCGACAGTGCAAAACAGGAAAACCAATAGCAGAATAATGCTGATGCGTTTCATGGTCACCTCCACAAAAGACCGGGTTGAACTGCGCGATTCGAGAAGGAGGATGCGAATGCTCTCGCCTGAGGGGGTGTTGCATCCCGCGATGGGAGGTGCTCTTCGGGGAGGCGAAACGCTTACGCGGCTAATTTTATTCGCCAGGTTTCTGGATGTCAGTGATGGGCATCACGTCCGTTGCTCTGGGATTCGCACGATGGGCGAGGTCCTCCGACCGGCAGTCAGGCTCGGTGTGGATGCCCGAGTTCAGCAGAGACTATAGGCGACCTTTACGCTGTTGGCAGTTCAAATGAGAAGACCGATCCGCGTCCCAATTGGCTGGTTACGCCGATGCTGCCACTATGGGCTTCCACAATCGCCTTGGCGATCGCCAGTCCCATGCCGGTGCCCTGCACGCGATAACGCTGGTCGCGCCCACGATAGAATTTATCGAAAATAAGCGATTGCTCGAAATCGTCGATGCCTGGTCCGTGATCGGTGACGCTGGTGACGACGTGATTGTTTTTCCTTTCAGCCGTGATCGTAATCGGCGCAGTTGCCGGTGAGTATTTGGAAGCGTTCTCCAGCAACTGCTTGAGCACTTCGGCGATGCGGTCAGAGTCCACTCGAACTTTGGGCAGGTCAGGCGGGACACGCATCTCGATCGGATGCTGTCCTACAATTGCCCTTGCTTCCTCGACGGCAGATTCGATGACGGTCGCCATGTCGACTGGCGCCATGTGCAGTTCGACCTTGTGGGCATCGAGCTGCGCCATTTCGGTGGCTTCTCCCACCAGGCGGTCCAGACGGTCGGTTTCTTCGTTGATCACCGTAAGCAGTTCTCGGCGCTGTGCCTCATCCAGGTTGTAATCGGAAAGCAAACCGGTGACCGCAGCCTTGATTCCAGTAAGCGGAGTGCGCAATTCGTGAGTCACCGAGTCGAGCAGCACCGCCCGCAGATTTTCGCTCTGGTGGGCGGCTTCGGTTTGCGATAGTTTTTCCATCGCTCCAGCGCGTTCGATAGCGATACCGATCATACTGCCCAGCGCCTCCAGAGTGGCGCGCGAAAGAGTCGGTCCGGCGATTGCCACAGCCCCGGTGGTCCTTGTTCCCAGATGTAAAGGAGTAAGCGAAACCCCGCGATCATGGTCGATGATAGGTTCGCCCCGCGAACTCACCAGCTGCAGCTCGTGCACCGGGAACCAGGTTGCCATCGGATCGGTGCGGTAGACCTGCTGCGAACTGAGCAGGTACACCGCCGCGGCTTTAGCTCCGAAGCCATCGCGTACGTAGGCGGGAATTGCATTCAGCAATTCGGCCAGATTATCGGTCGCGAGCAAGCGCTGGCTGAACGCGTAGAGGCGCTCAACGTCGCGGCGGCGCTGAATAGCGTCGGCGGTTTGCCGGCGGGCGCGGTCGGCGAGCTGGCTAGCGATTCCCGCCGTCGCCAGAAAAGCCACAAGCGCAACCCAGTTCTGGGGATCGGCAACCGTGAAGGTTCCGATCGGCGGAAGAAAGTAATAATTGAAAGCCAGCGTGGCAACCACGGCGAGAAAAACCGAAAAACGAAATCCCCAGTACGCCGCGACCCATAGCACCATGACGAGAAAAGTCAGTGCCACCGTGGTCGGGTTCACGTGAAAAATTCGACGATAGATCTGGGCAACGAATTCCGCCGCAATCACGCAGGCTGCGTAGCGGAATGAATGTTGGAGCCAACGGGCTTTCACGGGCACGATTGTAACCGGAACCGGCGGCGATTCGACAATTCTCACGTTGCGGTGGAAAATAACGGCGATGCCCAAGAGTCCCGAAGAGTGGCTGGCGGAGGTTGATACTGCCAAGCGTCCGGCGGTGTTTAAGCTCTTTCTCGGTTACGCCCCAGGGGTAGGTAAAACCTACGCCATGCTCAGCGAAGGTGTGCGGCGCGCCAGCCGCGGGGAAGAAGTCGTCATCGGAGTGGTGGAGACGCACGGTCGAAAACCGATCGTCGAACTCTCGTCACGTTTGGAAACGGTTCCACGCAAAAAGCTCGAATACAAATCGACCATTTTTGAAGAGATGGATGTCGATGCCATCCTGGCGCGCAAACCGCATGTTGTCCTTGTTGATGAATTGGCGCACACCAACATCGAAGGCAGCAAGCATGCCAAGCGCTACGAAGACGTATTTGAGCTGTTGGATGCTGGCATTGACGTGCTCTCTACCGTGAACGTGCAGCATATCGAAAGCTTGTCGCCTACGATTCGAGGGCTCACCGGGGTGCAGGTACGGGAAACCGTTCCCGACTGGGTGATCCGGCGGGCGGAAGAAATCGTAATGGCCGATCTGACGCCGCAGGCGCTGCAGACGCGCATGCGGCGCGGCGATATTTATCCGATCGAGCGAGTGGAACGGGCGCTGGCGAATTTCTTCCGCACCACCAATCTGGTCGCTCTGCGCGAGCTCGCTCTCAGGCAAGTGACCCAGGCGGTCGACCGTACTCTATCGGAACTGAAAACGGAAGATGGCCAGCCACTGCAAGTCCGCGAGAAAATTGCGGTATGCGTCAGTTCGAATCCCGCAGCGCAGTATTTGATCGCTCGGGGCGCGCGCATGGCGCAGGCGATCGACGCCGACTTGTTCGTTCTTTATATCGACACTGGGGCGGACGAAAGCGACGAGAACCAGCGCACTCTGGCTGAAAATGTGCGCTTTGCCGAGAGTGTCGGGGCGAAGGTGGTGAAAACGGAAGGCAAAATTGTTGCCGAAAAAGTGGCGCAGTTCGTGCGCGAAAATCACATTACGCAGGTGGTTTTCGGCCGGTCCGCGACCAAGGGCTGGAAACGCTATTTTTATCTTTCGGCCATTCATAAATTTCTGCGGGATACTCCCGCAGTGGATGTGCACATTGTGACCCAGGAAATGCGGTGAAACAGCGATGAACGGCGAGCACCGGCGAATCCTCGTGGTGGACGACGAAGCGCAAATCACTCGCGTTCTGCGGACGACGCTGTCGGCTCAGGGGTACGATATTCGCGTAGCGAACGACGGAGAGATGGCGCTGGAGTTGATGAAGAACTGGACGCCGCATGTGGTAATTACCGACCTCGCCATGCCCAATCTTGACGGGGTGGGGCTGTGCCAACAGATAAGACGAATGTCGCAAGTCCCGATCATCGTGCTCTCAGTGCGCGGCCAGGACCGTTCTAAAGTTGAGGCGCTCGACGCCGGCGCCGATGACTACGTTACCAAGCCGTTCAGCATGAACGAACTGTTGGCCCGAATCCGCGCGCAGTTGCGCCGTACCCCGGCTCTCGAAGAACGCCCCAGCACTATTATCCTGGGGGATTTTTCCGTCGATTTGGAAGCCCGCTCCGTCAAGGTTGCGAACCATGAGGTTCATCTCACCCCGAAGGAGTTTGATCTGCTGGTTTATCTGGCGCGGCGTCCTGGGAAAGTAGTAACCCATCGAACCCTGCTGGGAGCCATCTGGGGGCCGAACAGCACGGAACAGCCGGAGTATTTGCGCGTGTTTGTAGGCCAACTGCGCAAGAAAATCGAAGCCGATCCTTCTTCGCCGAAATACCTCCTCACCGAGCCCTGGGTCGGCTACCGATTCGAGCCGGGCTCGTAAGCGCTTCATTCCATTCGTCGACCCACGGCCGCCAGTCTTTACGAACATTTTATGGACCCCTTATTCGGATTTTCTGCGTTTCCGTGTCCAATATCTTGTAGTTGAAAGACAAAGCCCGCAACGGCGGGCTGGGGGAGATCAAAGTTTATGTGGATCAACGAAGTTGCACCGGAACGCTTGGCGGAACTTTTCCATCATTATCATCAGGCACTTACGCCTGAGATTTCAGGAAAAGGAAGCGAGGCGGGGGCATGGAAGGAAGTCCCACAGCAGGAAAAGAATCGACTGGTTGCTGCGGCGCGCCTTGCGCTGCTCGAACTGGAAGCGATGACCAATCGTCGCCAGTCGCGGCAATACTTTGCGCAGCCGGGCGAAGCAGAGTGGGGCTGCTAGCATTTCTTTTCGAGCAGCATTTCGGTGTGAGAACTCGCCGGCTTATCATGCAGGAATCGAAGGGCGCCGGCCTTTCAAAGACGAACAGCCCCGATCTCTTTCACCGAGGCTGTTCATTCGCCACCTATTTCACCGTAACGGTTATATACGTGGTGTGAATCGGCTTGTAGCCGTTGTTTGGGTTGATGTCCTCAATGGCAAGCTGATATGTGCCTGGCCCACCCACGGTGACGTTTTGATTCATGAAGGCACTGTTCACCCCCACTCCAGTCGCCGATTGCCCGAGCTTGATTCCGTGCGTGTTATCCCACACTTCGATGTGATCAACGATCGGCGTAGTCGCTCCGCTTTGTTCATAGGCGTAAGCATTAATCGGGATTGTAGATGTTGACCAGGCTGAGTTGTTCGCGGGAGAGTTCACGAAAATCCCGTGCGTTTCCGCGACCGTAAAATTCACACTCTCGGTGTGAATCGTCGTGCCCCCCGCCGTCACGTCCTTTATCGACAGCGTATACGCGCCTGGAGCCAGTGAATACCACTGGCTGATCTTCGTTCCTTTTGGCGAATTTCCCAGCTTTGTATTGCCGTTCCATACCTCAATGTGGTCGATTCCTGAACCCGATTCCTCGGCGCTCGCCTCGACCGCGGATGCGCTTACCGGCACAAGAGTCGCCTGCGTTGACCCGCTCGCCGGAGTATTCACCGTGACTCCGACTCGGAGGGCCTCAAAATCTCGTAGGTGGCGGATGGACTTTTCGTCGCGCTGGTTGCTGGAGTCATCCGGTCCAGATTGGGCTGTTAGTCAGCCGGTTCCAGCGTGCAGAGATAAATCTTGAGAGATTCTCGTTGGCCAACTGTCAGGGAGAGAAATTCGAAGCCATAATGATATCCGCGCCGGTAACGTACCACACCGCGGAGTTCCCACACGGTAGCCGATCCGGGAAGGCAGAAATTCAACCCGGCAACTTCACCGATGTTCATGTCGGTGGCGAGAAGCAGCCCCATACCGGCCTCGGAAAGGTCCCTGCAATGCCCCTCCAATTTTCGGTAGTCGTTTGCCTCCAGATAGCTCGCAATAACGGTGAAATCCGCCCGGAATCTGGAGTGGCGCCTGCGGCGGCGATCCATGGGGTCCGCAGTCCGTTTCTGGGTTGGGGCAGTCATTGGGTCGAGAGATCTTCGGTGCCGGTTCGTTGTGCTTTCTGTCGCGTTTGATGGTTTCTATTGCGCTTGCTGAGGGTCGAATGTCAGTTCCACGATCCCCGTGGTTTCTTCGGGGGCAGCTTCGAACTTCCACTTGCGGACCGCGTCCATCGCCGACTGAATGAGCACGGGATTTCCTCCCACCGTCTTCGTGGTCTTAACGATCCCATTCGGACGGACCACAACCTCGAGTTTGACAATGCCGGCGATGTGCATGCGTTTGGCGAGCTCCGGGTATACAGGGGCCGGTTTCTCAACTACTTTCCTTTCGGCGGTGTGGCTGGCTGTCTGGCCTGCCAACGCGGCGAATAGACACAGCGACACTAGTACGGTGGCAATCACTTTGGAGGCTCGCCGCATTGGATAGAACGCCTGTTCTCCTTTAGTCTATTGGCAGGGCTTCCCAAGAGAAACGTCTCCAAAGTAACGAGGAAAGGGCTAGTTCCTTTTTGCCGCCTCGGCCATTCGCAAGAAATTGCGGTTTTTTTTGTGGGTTTCGGAGGACCAGGCTTCCGGTTTTTGCATCGCAAGATGTACAAGTAGAATCAATAGTTAGACGATGTGTTATGAATGAGAAAGGTCGTCCCCGGAATCTTCTTACAAAGGGACTTTTCCAGAATCGGAAATGCTTCGTTCGTTTTCTTACTCAATTTGCCGCTGTCGAGCCCTTGCCCCGGTATTTCTGTTAACCCTTACCCTCGTGGCTCAACAGTCTGTACCAGCACCTTCGATTTCGCTTCCAGGGTCGCAAAGTCCCTATCTGGGGAGTCAGCCTGAGGCGAAACCGACTCCGGGGGTTCTGCAGATTGGATTTCAGGATGCGATTGACCGCGGGCTGCGCAACAATCTTGGCCTCCTGTTATCGGCAGACCGGACCATCAGCGCGCGCGGCGAGCGCTGGAAGGAGCTCAGCGATCTTTTGCCGAATTTTGGAGTCCGGATTCACGAAGACGTGCAAACCCAAAGCCTCGCCGCTCTCGGTTTCAAAGGCAATCTTTTTCCGTTTCCGCTTCCTCGCCTAATTGGTCCTTATAATTACTTGGATGCGCGAGTTTCGCTCTCCCAGTCGCTTTTCAACTTCAAGCAGCTTGAGCAGGAACGCGCCGCGCTCGAGAATGTCAAATCCGCGGATTACAATCTGAAGGATGCGCGAGAGCTGGTGGTGCTCGCCGTGGGGAACGTCTATCTTCTTGCCATTGCCGACTCCGCTCGCATTGAAACCGCGAACGCGCAAGTAGCCAACGCGCAAGCGCTCTACGACAAGGCAGTCGACCAGGAAAAAGCTGGCTTGAATCCGAGCATTGATACGCTGCGCGCTCAAGTGGAGTTACAGACTCGCGAACAGCAATTGATCGCGGCCCGCAGCGATTATGCAAAGCAGAAGCTCTCGCTTGGCCGGGTGATCGGGCTGGCTCCGGGACAGGAATTCGAGTTGACCGAGAAAGCTCCGTATGAAGCCTTGACGCCTCTTCCAGTCGATGTCTACCTGCAGCGCGCATATGCTTCCCGTGCCGATTATCATGCTGCCGAAGCGCAAGTCCGCGCCGCAGAGCTTCTGCGCCGCGCGGCGACAGCCGGTCACTACCCAACTCTGGATCTGAATGCAAACTTCGGCGATATTGGAACGACGCCCGGCGAGTCGAATGGAACCTGGCAGGTGGATGGTGGAATTAATATCCCGATCTTCGCCGGGGGAAAAACTCACAGCGATGTGCTCGAAGCCGAATCCCAGCTCAAGCAGGCGCGCTCTCAGTTGGGTGATGTGCGCGGCCGCATCGACTATGAAGTACGCGCCGCCTTGCTGGATCTGACCGCTGCCGCCGATCAGGTCGAGGTCGCGCGAAGTTCGGTGAATCTGGCCGAGCAGGCGCTGACCCAGTCGCGGGACCGCTTTACCGCCGGTGTTACCGATAACCTGGAAGTGGTGCAGGCGCAGGAGTCCGTGGCCAGCGCGCATGAGAGTTACATTGACAGCCTGTACGCGCATAATCTGGCGAAGGTGGAATTGGCCCGCTCCATTGGAGATGCCGAGCAGGGAGTCGAAAGATTCTTGAAAGGCCGACAATAACGCAATTATGGAATCGACAACGCAAAGCCCGACTGCCGCTCCCCCGGACCGTGAAAGCCCTTCCAGTCCTCTGGAGCAGTCAGAAAGCCGTCCGAAGCCATTGCCATCTTCTGAGCAGGATTTTCGCCGGCATCCCGCCCGGACTTCTACTCCCGCCTTCCGGATCGCCCTGATCATTGCGGCGGTGGTGTTGATTGTCGCTGGATTTCTTGTCTACCGCTACATCTCGAGCTATGAATCCACGGATGATGCCCAAGTGGACGACCACATCAATTCCATCAGCGCGCGTATCACGGGCCACGTCATAAAGCTGAATATCAGAGATAACCAGTACGTGCAGGCCGGCACGGTGCTGGTGGAGATTGATCCTCACGATTACCAGGTGGCTTACGAGCGCGCCAAAGCGGATTTCGAATCTGCACAAGCCGCGGCCGCTGCTGCTGGCGTGACCGTGCCCATAACCGATGTGAGCACCACGACCACGGTTTCCTCAACCGAAGCCGATGTGAACAACGCGCGCGCCGGCATCGCTGCAGCGAAACAGCAGTTTGCCGCGGCCAAGGCCCAGGTTGCGCAGGCGGAAGCCAATAACGTCAAAGCTCAGGCCGATCTTGAGCGCTACAAGCAATTAGTCATGAAACACGAAATCTCAGAGCAGCAGTATGACGATGCCGTAGCTGCCGCAAAGGCCAATGCCGCAACCGTGCAGGCTGCCAGGGCGAGTGCCGATGCGGCGCAAGCGCAAGTGACGAGCGCACAGGCCAGATTGGCACAAGCTGAAGCCAATTACCGTAACGCGCAAACCGCGCCCAAGCAGATGCAGGTCATTCGCTCGCGCGCCGAGCAGGCCGAGGCCGCAGCCCTGCAAAAGAAGGCCGACCTCGATCAGGCGGCTCTCAATTTGCAGTACACGAAAGTGATTGCCCCTGTCACCGGCGAAGTCAGCAACCGTACCGTGGAGGTCGGACAGAACGTCTCGCCCGGTCAAGAACTGATGAAGGTAATCCCTCTCAACGATTTGTGGGTCACGGCGAATTTCAAAGAGACGCAGCTCCAGAGCATGAAGCCCGGACAGCCCGTCACCATCGACGTCGATGCGAATGGTCGAAGCTACAAGGGAAAGGTCGATAGCATCGCCGGCGCCACCGGCGCCTTGTTCAGTTTGCTGCCTCCGGAAAATGCGACCGGCAACTACGTGAAAGTCGTACAACGAGTGCCGGTGAAGATCGTTCTCGATCCGGGCGAGAACAAAGATTTGTGGTTGAGGCCTGGCATGTCGGTTGAGCCGAAGGTTTGGATTCGGCAATGAGTGCCGGGGCTGCGACCCTTGACAATTCGGATGTCTGGCGTCCGGCGATTAACCCATGGATCATCGCCATCACAGTTACCCTGGCGACGTTCATGGAAGTGCTCGATACTTCGATCGCCAATGTTTCTCTGCCGCATATCGCCGGCAGTCTCTCTGCCGGAGTTGACGAGAGCACCTGGATTCTCACCTCGTATCTTGTTTCGAACGCCATCGTGCTCCCCCTAAGCGGATGGCTTTCTTCCATTATGGGCCGCAGAAACTTTTACATGAGCTGCGTGGCCTTGTTTACGGTCAGCTCATTCCTCTGCGGTTTATCGCCGAATCTGAGTACTCTCATTTTCTTCCGCGTTCTGCAGGGTGCTGGTGGAGGAGGGCTGCAGCCGAGCGAGCAGGCGATCCTCGCCGATACCTTTCCGCCCGCGAAGCGTGGCATGGCTTTCGCGGTCTATGGAGTGGCGGTTGTGACCGCGCCTGCCATCGGCCCAACTCTGGGAGGATGGATCACCGATAATTTCACCTGGCGCTGGATTTTTTTTATTAATATTCCCGTCGGCATCCTTTCCATCCTGCTCACTTCGCGTCTGATCGAGGATCCTCCGTTTCTCCGGCGCCGCAAGCTCAGGGAAACTCACATCGATTACATTGGCCTGGGTTTGGTGGCATTGGGTCTCGGGACATTGCAGGTGGTTCTTGATAAAGGGCAGCGCGATGACTGGTTCGATTCCCACTTCATCCTGACGTTGTCGATCATTTCTGCAGCCGCTCTGCTGTTTGCCATTTACTGGGAGTGGACCCACGATGATCCAGTTGTCGATCTCCATCTCTTCCGCGATCGCACCTTCGGCATCTCGAATCTCCTGATGTTCATGCTCGGTTTCGCGTTGCTGGGCAGCACGCTCCTGCTGCCGCTTTTCATGCAAACCCTGCTGGGCTATACCGCCGAGCAGTCCGGGCTGGCGCTCATGCCCGGAGGATTTACCATCATGCTGCTATTGCCGCTGGTCGGGTTCCTGCTTTCGCGCTACAGCCCGCGCTGGATGCTGTTTTTCGGGTTGAGCATGCTTTCCATTTCGTTGTTCAATATGACCAGTTTCGATCTGCAAATCGATTTCCACACCGTGGTCCTTGCCCGCATCCTGCAGGCTGCCGGCATGGCATTCCTTTTCGTCCCCATTAATACCGCTGCCTATGCATTTCTGCCTCGCGACAAAAACAACGCCGCTTCCGGATTGATGAATCTGGCGCGTAATATCGGCGGCAGCGTGGGAATTTCATTCGTTACCACGTTGCTGGATCGCCGCAGCCAGGCCCACTTGAATTATCTGTCTCACAATCTCAGTGCCTCCAATCCTGCTCTCCAGTCGATGTTGCACGGGGCAACGCAAGCCATGCATGCGCATGGCGCGAGCGGCGCGTTCGCCACCAAGCAGGCCTATGCTCTGATCGATGCCACTGTCCAACGCCAGGCGACAATGCTCTCTTACATCGACAATTTTCAGATTCTCGGCATCGCCATCCTCGCGCTGCTCCCGCTGGTCTTCCTGGTAAGAAGGGGCAAGCCGGGGGCGGTCGCGGTACACTGATTTCCGATATAGGAGTTAGACTGTTATTAGCGATGTTTCGCGTCATCACCATTGAGCGCGAGTATGGCTGCGGCGGTGGGGCGATCGCCGAGCAATTAGCCCACCGCCTCAACTGGAGTGTCTGGGACAAGCGCCTCACCGCCGAGATTGCCCGCCTCGCCAACGTAGAACCCTCCGCCGTCAGACGCTGCGACGAGCGCATGGATAGCCGCCTTTACCGCTTGGCTAAAACCTTCTGGCGTGGCAGTCACGAGCGTAGTTCTCAAGCGGCTGGCCAGGTGTTCGACACCGACGTGATGATGTCAATGATGGAGCAGATTACCGCCAAAATCGCCGCGGAAGGCAATGCCGTGGTGGTGGGCAGGGGTGCCCCATTTTTTCTTCGCAATCACCCGGATACTTTTCACATTTTTCTGTACGCGCCGCGTGCTGAGAAAATTCGCCGCTTGGTCGCGGATGGCTCAACCGAGGAAGAGGCCAAAGAGATGGTCGACAACGTCGATCGCGAGCGTATCGCTTACGTCAAACATTACTTCAACGCCGATTGGCCGACTCGCTCTCTCTATCACGTTATGATCAATACTGCAGTTGGCAACAACGCTGTGATCGAAACGATTCTCCACACCATGCATCTGGTCGCGGGCCGTCCGAAAGCGACCGATTACGAGCCTCCTAAAGTCCCCGCACATTAGCCGACGCGTGCGTGCGACGGGCGTTGCGGAGCTGGGCAACAGTCTTCGGCGCAGACATCCGGCCGTGGACCAAGCGATCCAACCGCAAGCCGCTCTTTCGACGGGTCCATTCGTTCCAGAATCAGTTCGCGAATCATGGCAATGAATCTGGGGTGCGTTCCGACGGTTTGAGCGCGGCTCATCGGCAATTCCAGAGCATTGCAGAGCTGCCGCGCTTCCACATCCAGGTCGTACAGCACCTCCATGTGATCGGAGATGAAGCTGATGGGCGCAAGAACCGCTGCAGGGGCCAGACTCTTTTCCTTCACCGCCCGCAAGTATTCCAGAATGTCCGGTTCGAGCCAGGGCTGGCCGGGAACTCCGCTGCGGCTTTGGTAGACGAGTACATGATTCCCATGACCAAGGGTTTCAGAAACGAGTTTCCGCACCTCTTGCAGTTGTTGAACGTAATCGCTGGTATTGGCCATTGAGAGAGGAATGCTGTGCGCGGTAAAGACGATTTGGGATCCTTCCCGCAGCTCGGCAGGCAGCCTTTCCATCGCATCCCGCACCCGCTCAACCGTCGTCTCGATGAATGATGGATGATTGAAGAATGCTCGCAGTTTGTCGATTTGCGGCGCGCCGGCTCCCACTTCACTCTGCGCTTTGGCCATGTCCTCACGGTATTGCCGGCATCCTGAGTACGAGCTGTAGGCCGAGGTGACAAAGGCTAGCGCACGCCGGATTCCATCCTGCCTCATGCGCTGCAACGTCTCGGAGAGGAACGGGTGCCAGTTGCGGTTTCCCCAGTAAACCGGAAGCTTCGGCCCGTGTTGCTCCAGTTCCGCTTGCAGCGCCGCAATCAGGTCGCGAGTCTGCCGATTGATTGGACTCTTGCCTTCAAAGTGGTAATAGTGGTCGGCCACCGTCAGCAGGCGCTCGCGTGGAACATTCTTTCCACGCAGAACATTTTCAAGAAACGGGATTACATCTTCTTTGGCTTCAGGTCCGCCGAAAGATACAACCAGAATGGCGTCGTAGTTCATCTTAAGTGAGATCGGGCTCAATCGAGAAGGCTTGCCCTAGAGAGTCTACCTCAGCCTGTTTCTTGACGGCGCTCGTTAGAAGCTGAATCGACCCGAGAACTGCAGTACTCGCGGCAATCCATTGGGACTGACCTCCTGCAGCGTACCAAAATTCCCTGGCCCCGAATTCGGCACCAGATAACAAGTCTGATTCAATGTCATGCCGTTGCCGCAATTCGTACCAATGGGGTTGTATTGCAGTTGGTTGATGCCGTCACCGTTCTGCACATACCAGTTGGCATGGTTGAAGAGGTTGAACGCCTGTGCCTGCAGTTGAAGTTCCTTGCCTTCCGTAATTCTGAACCGGCGCGTCAGTCCGACATCGATCCTTTCCAGCCAGGGGCCGTAGAAGGAATTCAATCCGATTCCGGGTGTAGGAGCAGCGCCGTTGATGCCACCGGCCGTGGCGGCGGTGTCCTGGTTGAAGGCCGAATCGTTCAGGTTGTCATCTGCGCCGTTGCAATTGCTGAAGGACAGGGTTGAGCTTGTGCAAGCCGGGCCCAACAAGCCGGCGTAAGGGCGGCCGGAAGAAAATTCCATGACGCTGCTCAAGGTCCAACCCGAAAGAATGGCGCGTCCACTCCCAGAACTGACAGACCGTTCCAGGCGCGGCTGATAAACCGCCGCCAAGGTGAGGCGGTGCCGCTCATCGAGCAGGGAAGGGGCATGCGTATTGCTGAAGTTGAATTGGTTGTTGAAATCCATCCCGTCGAGCATCATGCTCTTGGCGAAGGTGTAAGCGATCTGCAGAGAAAGTCCTTCAACCATGCGGCGCTGTACCTGGGCGAACAACGAGTTGTAATAATTCTGCGCAGGGCTGATCAGTTCCTGGATTTGCCCCAGGTTGGGGTTAATGTAGCCGTCGGTGAGCAGGCCGTTATCCATGGTGGGCAGAGTATAGGTTGGTCCAGCGCAGGGCGCAGTGGTAGCAGCAGGCGGACACACGATATAGGTCGTCGTCCCCTTCAGCGGAAACAGATTGAGATCATAGGCGCTGCCGGAAAGAATGTGAACGCCGTGATTGAACATGGTCCCGATGCTCAACGTTGTGTTTTCGGCAATTTCGCGTTCAATCTGCAAGCTCCCCTGCAAGATGTAGGGCACGCGCAACTGCGGCGAAATCAAGGAAATGTCGGGGGAAGCCGAAAACAGGAGTGAGGTCTCAGGAAGAATGGAGGGGAAGGTCGGCAACTGCGCGTTCGGCGCACCCGAGGTGTAGCTGCCGCTGACCTCCGACTGTTGCGACGGCACTCCATTCGAGATCACGGCATTGCGATAATTCAAGCCGTTCATGTTGGTATAGAACTCCCCGAATCCTCCCCGCACGACGGTCTTAGGAACCGGCTGCCAGGCAAATCCGAGGCGCGGCGCCGAGCGATTGAATTGATTGGGATATTGCCTCGTGAGCGGAAACGCGGGATTTTCTTCGGGTTGCGGATAGACCTGGAAGTCTTCGCGCAGTCCCAATTCCAGAGTCAACTGCGGCAAGGCGCGATAAGTATCCTGCACATAGAAGCCGTAGTAAGGCACGGCAAACGAAAACGTTGGTTTTCCAGCCGCCTGGCTGAAGTTTATGTACTCTCCCAGCGCAAAGGCTTCGAGATTCGGGAATTCATACAAGCCCAGTGGCGAACCAGAGTCGATGGCCTCATTCGGGTCCGCGCCGCCGTCGTTCGTATCAGCATCCCAGGAACGGCTGAAGTCGAAACCGAATTGCAGGGTGTGTTTGCCGGTAACGTAATCGATGCGATCGGAAACGGAATATTGCTTTTCGAACACTCTCCCGATCGAGAATGCGTTGTTGCCCAGAATAAATGCTGCGGGACTATCGAGAACAATTGTCGGCTGGTTCGAAGCCAGGCCTGTCGGCGTTGCGATTTCATTATCCTGCGAAGTGCCGGCGTGGAATTCGTTGAGCAGCCGGGAGGAGAGCGTATGCGTCCATCCGACTGTGGCTTCAAAGGTACGGACATAGGCGTTGGCCAGGGATTGCGTGCCGAGGTTGCCGACGGTGGGGTCGATGATCACGCCGCCAGGCGAACTGAAGCGGTTGAAATTGAGGGCGAGGAACAAACTGTCGTGCGCGGCCGCCTGATAGTCGAGGCGTGGGGTCAGGACGAGATCGTTGCCTTTTCTTGCTTTGGTGCCGAGATTGGAGTTCAGCGCGTTGATGACGTTCGATACCTGCTGCAGATAAACAGGGTTGGTGGGATCGGGCGCGGTATCCGTGCCAGGGATCGGCAAAGGTCCGTTTGGCGCCGGCAACTTGGTTCCGGCGGGAATGCCAAAGTTAGTCGTTAGAAAGGAACCGAGGTTCGATGGGTTGGTCGACAATGCGGAGTTGATTACCGGGATGGGAAAGTTTCGCAGTTGCTGCTCGTAATCCATGAAAAACCACAGACGATTTCGCACGATCGGCCCGCCCACTCCGGCGCCGAATTGCTGCAAAGAGTCCGGCGGTTTGGGATTGCCAACAGATTCGTCGAGCGCATCGTTGGCCCCGGTTGCGGAGTTCCGGTTGTAATAGAAGGCGCTGCCGTGGAACTCATTGCTGCCGGAGCGAGTGACGGCGTTCACAAAACCTGCGGCGCCCCCATACAGCGCCGAATAGGGGCTGACCGCGACTTGAAACTCTTCGATGGAATCTTCGCCGTAGAGATAGGGAATGCGGTTGCGGCCCACGATGTCGGCAAAATAATTATTGGTTGCGTTGCTTCCGTCTACCGTAAACGCGCTTGACCCATTCCCATTTGCATAACCCGAGTCTTCTCCGCCTTGCTGGCCGCCGATGCTCACCAGGCCGGTGTCTCCGTCATAGCTGGTGTTCGGCGTCAAGGTCATGAAGTTGGTGTACTTCCGGCCGTTGAGTGGCAATTCATCGATCAAAGAACGCTCCAGCACCGTGCTGGAGGAGGATTCCGTTGGCCGCAGCAAAGGCATTTCCCCGATCACTTTCACAGCGTCCGCCGCCCCGGCCCCCACCTGCATCTTCAAATCCTGCAGCGTGTTGTTCCCCACCACAACCCGCACTAGAACCTCGAGGTCGCGAAAGCCTTGAAGGGTAGCCGTAACCGAGTACGTGTCCGGCGTCAGCTCAGGGAGTCGGTACAGGCCGGTGTTATTCGTGGTGACCGATTGTTGTACTCCAGTGGCGAGATTTCGTACCACAATCAAAGCCCCGGGCATGACCGCCCCACTCGCATCTGATATTCGCCCGCTGAGCGAGCCGGTCAGCACCACATTCTGTGCCCCCGCGACTGTGCCGCACCACAATGCGGCCAATACGCCCATCAAATACAAACAGCTAGCGACGAACTCGCGGCCGAAGCCCCGTTGCCTGATCAATCGAAGTGACGCCTTCATTTTCCCTCGGCTTCCATGCCATGGGATTCAATGCTGAACCCCATACGATCTGATATGAACTTGTTATGAAACTCAAGCGATTGAGCGTTACGAAACGGCGTACTCGCTACTAGAACCCGTCGTAGACCTCGTAAAATACGTCAGGGCAGGCTCTCGCCTGCCCTGTTCTTATTTTGTGCAGTATACCCCAGTACTCGACCTTGTCGAAGGATGTAGTTGAACAATCAGGTTCAGGCGTTCGCGGCGTTTGGCTTTTCCTCGCCCAGATTGTGAGGAAATCCCCCTGTCCGCGTCTAACTAATAAGCGCAGATACAGCGGTTTTGTCCTGCAATTGCTGACAGCCAACATAACGAGTGCGGAGTGCGTGATACGCTTTTTCCGGGACTATGGAAGCTGGACTGTTTCGACGAGTCTTTAAAGCTTTTCAATATCGCGATTTTCGGCTGATGTGGTTTGGAGCCTGCACGTCCAGCATCGGCACCTGGATGCAGATCGTAGCCCAGGGTTGGCTCATTTACCGCCTCAGCCACTCCGCCTTTCTGCTGGCCCTCGACCAATTCCTCGCCGGCATTCCGATTTTCCTTTTCTCCTTGATTGGCGGAGTTGTCGCGGATCGCGTCGAACGCCGCAGGATCCTCTTGGGTTCGCAATATGTGCAGATGGCTAGCGCCGGCATCCTTACGGTTCTTGTCTTTCTGGGGATAGTGCGGGTGTGGCAAATTCTGTGTCTGTCCTTCGTTTCCGGCTTTGCCCAGGCTTTCGGCGGCCCGGCGTACCAGGCGTTGATTCCCATGCTGGTCGAGAGGGAGGATATGCCGAACGCCATTGCACTCAATTCGATTCAGTTCAATGTGGCCGTCATGGTTGGGCCGGCACTCGGTGGCCAAGCTCTGGCCAAGCTGGGCGAATCGTGGTGCTTTGGCCTGAACGCAGCGTCTTTCCTCGCTCCCATTATTTCGCTCTCGATCATCAGCGCCCGCTTCCTGCCCGCGAAAACCGGCGAATCAATGTTTCGAAGCCTGAAGCAGGGCATCCGCTACGCGCGCCAGCAGAATTCGATGGAAGCGCTGATTGTGCTGGCATTCTGCATGACGGCCTTAGCCATGCCCATGCGCACATACTTCCCGGTTTTCGTGAAGGACATTTTTCATCGCGGCCCGCAAACCTACGGCAATCTGCTGGCGCTCATGGGACTGGGTTCGATCATCGGCTCGCTTGGCGTTGCCGGGGCGGGCAACATGCGAAACAAAGGGCGAGTAGCCCTCGTATCCCTAATGTGTCTGGGAGCGGGGATCTCCGTCTTTGCGCTTTCGAAATCGTTGCCGCTTAGCGGCAGTATTCTCGTGCTTGCCGGTGCTGCCATGATGGCCGTCTTTGCCACCGTGAATTCGCTGGTCCAGTTGATTACGACCAATGAAATGCGGGGACGAGTGATGAGCGTCTACAACTTCGCCTTCCGCGGCGGTATGCCGATGGGAAATTTGGTTTCGGGATGGCTTGTCCCGATTTTTACCGCTCCGGTTGTGCTGAGTGTAAATGGCTTCCTTCTGATCCTGTTGGCGCTCTATTTTGTATTCATTCAGCGCCGATTAGCCGCACTTTGAACGCTTGAGCGAAACGGGTGTCACAGCCGAAATCCCGAAGCGTAGCGAGGGATCTCTAGCAGTAAGTATGGTGCGCCCGGAGAGATTCGAACTTGAGGTGTTTTGCGGGCGTGAGCGAAGCGGGAGCCCGCAGCCGAAATCCCGAAGCGTAGCGAGGGATCTCTAGCAGTAAGTATGGTGCGCCCGGAGAGATTCGAACTCCCGACCTATTGCTCCGGAGGCAATCGCTCTATCCATCTGAGCTACGGGCGCACACCGGAGCTTTCAGTTTACATGGGACGATTCCGCCGTATCAACGTTCACCGCCAGCCGCAGGCTCGTTCGACGCCGCCATTTAAAAAGGTATGGAGAGCCCTACCAACGCCCTCGACCCCCGCCTCCACCACCTCGCCCCCCGCGGTCTCCGCCTCGTCCACCGCGGTCGCGTCCCCCTCCGCCAGCATGCTCAGCCTTGGGCCGCGCTTCGTTCACGTTCAGCGTTCGCCCGCCCACTTGCGAACCGTTCAAAGCCGTGATGGCTTTGTCCCCGTCTTCGTTGTTGGTCATCTCGACGAATCCGAATCCACGCGAGCGCCCGGTGTCCCGATCCGTCATGATGCTGACTCGATCCACCGGCCCGAACGGCTCAAACAGTTGCCTCAGCTCGTCTTCAGATGTGTTGAAACTCAGGTTGCCTACAAAAATGTTTTTCACGCGACCACCTCTGCATTGAGCTGTCGAAGTGCGAGCTCGGCGCGGACTGGCAGGTCGGTGAGGCCCTTCCTGAAAATCAGGACGAAGCTGGCGAACAGTCAAATGCGGGCAGAAGTATAGCAGGTTTGTGTAATTTCGCTGTCAAAAACACTCTGCGTAGATCGCCGGCTTATCGCGCGAGTTCCAGCGCGTGCAAGGTTTCACGGAGAAC
>JASHTD010000083.1 GCA_030040725.1 Candidatus Sulfotelmatobacter sp.
GAATACTTTCTGTTCCCATTGCCACGCAGTTTGAACAATATCGAGCAACGACCGCGACGCTTTCCATCCAAAGGTGTTCTCCGCACAAGTCGGATCGGCAACCAGTTGGGGGGGGTCTCCGGCGCGGCGAGGCCCGATACGCAAGGGAACCTTCGCTCCGGCAACGGATTCGATTGTGGTGATCACTTCGTGCACCGAAGCGCCCCGGCCGGTGCCCAGATTGTATCGGGCGGAGCCGTGGAGAACGTCAAGATGTTTAAGTCCGAGGACATGTGCCTCCGCCAGATCGTTGACGTGAATGTAATCCCGAATGCAGGTGCCATCAGGGGTGGGATAGTCGTTTCCGAATATCTCCAGCGGCCCGCGCTCTCCCGTGATCGCTTTGAGCGCGCACGGGATCAAGTGCGTTTCAGGATGATGTACCTCGCCCACCTCGCCGCTCTCGTCAGCGCCGGCTGCGTTGAAGTACCGGAGGCTCACGGAACGAAGCCCATAAGCGCCGGCATAGGCTTCGAGCGCATTCTCAAAAAAGAGCTTGGACATCCCGTAGGGGTTGACCGGCTGGCGCGGGGTTTCTTCCGTGATCGGAGATTTTGCCGGTATCCCGTAAACCGCACACGTGGAAGAGAAGATGAATTTCTCGATGCCAGCCTCTATTGCAGAGTTGAGGAGGGCCAATCCGCCTTCCACGTTGTTGCTGAAATATTTGCGAGGATGCTGGACGCTTTCGCCGACCTGGGAATCCGCCGCGAAATGCATTACCGCGGAGACACGCTTGAGCGCTGCCGCGAGGGTCGATTGGTCGCGTATGTCGGCTTCGATGAGCTCGAAACCTTCCGCGAGGAAACGGTGTCCGCGGGAAAGATTGTCGTATAGGATGGCAGTGTAGCCATCACGGCGCAAAGCGCGTGCAGCGTGGCAGCCGATATAGCCTGCCCCGCCCACTACCAACACGCAAGATTCACGTTCCCGCACGTCTAACCTTCCGAGCGCTTTTATCTCGAGAGCTTAAAGCGATGAATTGTTACCATGCAACTCTTCCGGCGAGCGCCGCCGAGGACTGCAGACAGTTTGTCTGCCGTCCATTCAAGTGTCAAGCGCGGCAAGCCCAACATTTGTTGATAGCGATAGCTTCTGCCTCAATCGCCTGTCCCAAGCAGAGAGGCCGTCTGGGGGCTGTTGGTCGCGCTATCCGTGAGCTTCAGAACCGCGCTGAGAGAACCTGTAACCGAGGGAGTGAAAACAACTGTAATTGTGCAAGTGCCTCCCGGGGCTACGCTTGTGCACGTATTTGTCTGGGAAAAATCAGAACGGTCGGCCCCAGTGATGGCAATCGTTGAAAAATTCACCGCCACTTTCTCGTGATTGGTGATGACAATGTTCTTGCCTGGGCTGCTGGTGCCTACAGCCTGAGTCCCGAAGTTGAGAACCGATGGTGACAGGCTGATGGGCTGCACGGCAGATCCAGTGAGACTAATCGTCTGCGGGCTGTTGATGGCACTGTCAGTAATGGTAACCGTTCCTGTCTGCGCGCCCGCAGTCTGTGGGGCGAAGGTAACGACAATCGAGCATTGACCATTTGCCGGCACGCTCGTGCCGCAGTTATTCACCTGGCTGAATGCCGAAGATCCGCTGACGAGGATGCTGATGTTGGTCAACGGCACGCTCTGGTTGTTGGTGAGAATAACCGGCTTTGCAGTGCTGCTGCCGCCGACCAGAATCTGGCCGAAGCTCACGCTGCTTGCCGAGAGCGTGACGGGACCAACGCCGGTACCGCTCAGTGCAACCGTCTGCGGAGTGTTGGGGGCGTTGTCGTTCACATTCAAAAGCGCCGATCGCGCTCCCGATCCGCCGGGCGTGAAGGTAACGCTAATCGTGCAATTCGCGTCCGCGCCCAGGCTGGTACCGCAATTATTTGTCTGCGAAAAATCGCCCGGATTCGTTCCGGTGAATGTGATGGAAGTGATGCCCAGCACTCCGTTCTGATCGTTGGTGAGGGTGACATTCTGCGGATTGCTCGCCACTCCCACGGTTTGCGAGCCGAAATTCAAGCTGCCGGGAGAGATAGCCACGCTGCCACAGCTGGGCAGCGAAAAGTTGGCGATTCTCGATCCCCACGCGGGTAGTCCGGTCTGATTCGTAGGGAAGTACTGAGCCACATACCAGAATGTGCAGCCATTCACGGGGTCGACCGTCATGCTGGAATAGCTGCCCATGTGATAGGTGTTTTCTTCGTCGCCTTCGCCCTCAAAAAGCGTGAGCTCGGTGGGAGTGCTTGGGCTGGTCAGGCTGAAATACGACGCATTCAAGCCGGGATGAAGCGCCGTGCTGGAGATGTTGTAACCCACAGCGGCATTGCCGCTCGCATCTTCTGCAATGCTCGGCATGAACCGGAACGTTCCGTCGTCGAAGGTGACGACTCCATCCTGATAAAGAGAAGGCAAACCGCTGCCGGTCGCTCGCAGTTCGTACCAGCGAATTCCTGTTTGTTTGTCGCCGGCGACAGGCTGTACCGCATGACTGACGACGAACGATTCATACGATCCGAAGTTCCGGTATGACATGCGAGGCATGAACCGGTCGCCCACCGAGTCGATGTAATTATTTGTCTCGCTGGTCGAAGGCTCCGGAACGCACACTGTGTTCGCTGGATTCCCCACCGTATAACAACCAGGCTGGTAAGCGCTCACCGGTATTGAGGTTTGAGTGAGCGTTGACGCGGATGGATTGGACCAGTCGACGTAAAAATCCCACAGGTTAAAACTGGTTGAAGTGACCAGACCGCTGTTAAGAGGGGGATTTTGAATGCTGGTGAAGAACTCATCGTGGCCGGCCGGCGGGGGATTTGTTCCCTCTACATCGGCAGGGATCAGGCTGTGTGACAGGTAGACTGCTGTGACCGGCGAACTCATCTGTTCCAGGCAAATGGGAGCCAGGGCCGCACTGTCATTCAACATGTCCGTCCGGTCGAAGGCACACACCAGAATGCCGACCTCGCGGTAGCTCTGGCTCATGTCATTCAAGTCGATTGCCACGTAGTAGCCATTCGGCCAAGTAGCGATCTTCGGCCAGTCGGGGAAATAAACTTGTCCCTCGGGATTCTTTCCCAGCACTGAATCGAGCGGGAAAACATATGTGTACCAGGCCAGGGAACTGGAAGTGAGGTCGTCGGTGCTTGAGACTGCGATGCAGAAGTTGTAGTTGTTGGCAGCGGTTGTGTGGCCGGCAATGACCCAGCGCGAAGCCAGGCGATCAAAAATAATCATTACATCGTTGACGATGTTGTTGCAGGTCGAAATGCCATTTCTTTGCCAGGGACTCGTCACAGCTTGGGGAGTTGGCCAGACCGGAGCATAGGTGACTTTGTCGTAGGCTTGGAAATCGACGTTGGTGTACTCCATGTACTGCTCGGTACCGACGGCACCGTTGGCGTCAACCGCGTACTCCGGAGAGGCAAGTTGCGAAGCGTCGATACCCTCGAAGGAGCTGACCGTTTGAGCGCCCGCCGCCGACATCAGCGATCCGAGAAGAAGTACGGCAAGCCATCTTGCGTTCATGATTCGCGTCAGTTCCTGTCTCTGGTTCGAATTCCCTGGGAGAAATTCGGCGATCAGATTCACTGCTTTCCATACTCCGTGAAGGTCACTTGCAAGCTTCCTATGCTCGCGGTAATTGTCCATGTGCCGGCGACCGAAGGCAAAGTATAGTACGCTCCCGCTTGACCTCCGGCGTTGGTGGTGGGAGATGAAGTTGAGAACTTGCCCCCACCACCGTTGTCGTTGAAGGAAACGGTCACGTTGGGCACCGCATTGCCATACTGATCTTTCACCGCGACCTGTAACGCCTTTGTCAGTTGTGTACCGGGTGTTCCGGTCTGTTTATTTCCGGCGCTGATAGTCAGGCTGGCGGGAGCTCCCGCGACCGCCGTTTCGGGAAATGTCGCCGGGCTTGCACTGCCAGAAGAAGCAGTCACTGACAACTTATTCACCGCTGTCGTGGGTAAGGTAAACGTTGTGCTCGCTTGGCCGTTTGACGCACTGACAGCGGGATTAGGCTGGAACGTCCCGTTGTAGCCGGCATCGGCGAATGTCACCTGTGCGTTGCTCACGGCGTTTCCATACGCGTCAGTAACTTTTGCGATGATCGCAGACGGCAATGTGGTACCCACCGTACCCGATTGGTTGAACCCGGTGACCGTGGCGATATTGGCTGCGGGGCCGGCCACGGCCGTTTCGGAGAATGTGGCAGTCGTGTAGCCGGTGCTTGCTGCGGTGATGGTAACACTGCCCATGGTCTTGGGCAGCGTATACGACGTCACTGCGTTGCCACTAGAATTCGTCGTCACCGTCGCGCGAGTGAAGGTT
>JASHTD010000084.1 GCA_030040725.1 Candidatus Sulfotelmatobacter sp.
AAATTTTCTTACGCTGCTGCCGAAAACCTTGCCGGCTGCGTTTGAGTTCCGGCATGAGTCGTGGTTTACGGAAGCGACCTGGGATGCGCTGCGAGCTGTTGGGGCGGCGTTATGCGTGGCGGAAACGGAAGAACGAAATACTCCCGATGTGGTGATGGGAGCGTTCGCCTATTACCGATTTCGCAAGCCGACGTACACGCCGGAAGAGCGGCGCGCGATGGTCGCGCGCATCGGAGAGCATCTGGCGTCCGGGCGCGACGTGTTTGCTTACTTCAAGCATGAAGAAACTCCGCAGGGCGCACTGTATGCCGTGGATGTGCTTCGGGAAGTGAGCAAGAAGTAGTGTCGCCCTTTCACTACTGATCAGCACCGGTGTTGGTACTTCTCTCTGTGTCCGATAACGCGCATACTCAATCATTCCTATGCAGGTTTCGGAGGCAAATTCACGCGTGCTCTCTGGCTTTCTCGACTATCTGCGAATCGAGAAAGGACTGGCCCCACTTTCGGTGGGTGCATATAGAACTGACACTCTGCAGTTTTCTGAATTCCTCGAAAAACGCAAGCGATTGTTGCTCACGGCGAAGCAGATGGACGTCCGCGATTTTCTGCAGCAACTTTTTTCCTACCGGGTCGAAGGCCGTAGCGTCGGGCGGAAGCTTTCGGCGTTGCGGCACCTGTATCGATATTTATTGCTGGACGAAAAAATTGATCGGGATCCGACTTTAAACATCGAATCGCCGAAGCAATGGAAAGTCCTGCCGAAGGCGCTGGCGCGCGATGAAATGGAAGCGACGCTGGCGGCTCCCCTGACGAGAATGAATGTAGATGCGGGCGATCAGCGACCAGCAGCCGCTCTGGCCACGCGCGACGCCGCGATGCTGGAAGTGTTTTATGCCGGGGCGTTGCGCGTCTCGGAAATGATCAATGCGAAATTGGAGGATCTGAAGCTGGATGCCGGATACATGCTGGTACGCGGCAAGGGAGACAAAGAAAGAGTGGTGCCGCTGGGAAAGTCGGCGCAGGATGCGCTGACGAAATATCTGGAGCAGGCGCGGCCCGCGCTGGTTGCCGGGAAGCATGCGGCAGAGCCGGCAAAGGTAGAAATGCGCAACCGGCCTCTGCTGTTTGTTGCTCGGGGCGGCCACAAGTTGACGCGGCAGCGGGTGTGGCAGATGGTGCGGGCTGCGTCCACTGCATCGGGCCGCACGGCTTCTCCGCACATGCTGCGGCATTCGTGCGCTACGCACATGGTGGAGAACGGCGCCGACCTGCGCACCGTGCAGACGATTCTTGGGCACGCGGATATTTCGACGACACAGGTGTACACACACCTGGCGCTGGACCGGCTGTGCACGGTTTATCAGAAGCATCATCCGCGAGCGAGGGCGAGATGAAATCCGACACCTTGGTTGCAAGAGCCGTGAAAGATTTCCTGCGCCACCTGGGCGAACGCAACGCTTCGCCGCACACGATCAAAGCATACAGTGGCGATCTGGCGCTGTTTGCCGGTTATGCGGGTTCGCGGGGATGGAAGCAGATCGATCACATCGTGGTGCGCGGGTTTCTTTCGCAGCTTTACGAGAAAGGGTTGAGCAAGACCTCTGTGGCGAGAGCATTGGCCGCGGTGCGGTCGCTGTATCGCTGGCTGGCGCGGGAAGGAGTGGTGGAGCAAAATCCGGCGAAGCTGGTGGCGACGCCGAAGCTGCCCAAGAAATTGCCGCGCGTGCCGACGATCGAAGAGATGAATGCGGTGATCGATGGAGAGATGCCGGAAGTGGCGGCGTTTCCCGAGCGCGACCGGTTGCTGTTCGAACTGCTCTATGGGTGCGGCATTCGCAACTCAGAGCTGACGGGAATCAATCTCGACGATATTCGCATAAGCGCTGAGGCAATTCTGATTCGCGGTAAAGGAAAAAAGGAACGCTACGTGCCGTTTGGCGATTCGGTGAAGGCGGCGCTGGGGGCGTATCTTCCAGAGCGGCAAAAGATTTTTGGGGCGAAGGGAAAAGGTTCGACGGCGCTGCTTATCAACCGGCGCGGGGGAAGGCTGACGACGCGCAGCGTGGGGCGAATCATCAAGAGAATTGCGGTTGCCAAAGGATTGTCTCCGGATGTGCATCCGCACACGCTGCGGCATGCGTTCGGTACGCACATGCTGGAGGAAGGCGCTGATTTGCGCGCCATCCAGGAACTGCTCGGCCACGAGCGCCTCGCGACCACGCAGCGCTATACGCAGTTGTCAATGAAACACGTGCTGCAGGTTTACGATCAGACACACCCAAGGGCGAAATAGTTCAGCGTGTGCCGCGATCTGCATTTCGGGCGCTTTCTATCTGCGAAGCATTGCCTCGCAGCGATTGCCACATCGCAACCACCCGCGCCTTTAACTCCGCTGTTAATTTTTCGTAAGCCACTTCCGACGCCTCAGTTTCTGGAGGCGGAATGATCGGATCGCCGAATACGATTCGCAGCGGCTTGAATCCCTGAAAAGACTGATTGCGCGGCCACGCTTCGTGGAATCCTTCAATCGCGATGGGAATAATCGGAACCTGCATGTGAATCGACAGGATTGCCGCGCCCTTCTTAAATGTTTTGGGTGTGCCGTCGATCGAGCGTTCGCCTTCCGGATAGAGAATGAGCGGACGGCCCTGGCGCAGGCCGAAAGCCGAAGCGCGCATGGCGGGCACGAGATTCGCATCGGGATCGACGACGATCAAACGCAACGTGCCGGCCAGGCGGCGCATGAATCCCTGGCCGAAAATCTCGCTCGTGCCCACAGCGAAAACTTTTTTGAAAGTACGTGGAGGAAGAATGCTGGCGAGCACGAGGGGATCAAGGTAGCTCTGATGGTTGGAGCAAAGAATGTATGCTCCGCGCTGCGGCAGCTTCTCGATGCCGGTGGCGTGCAAGCGAAAACCGTCGAGTGCGATCATCTGAATCAGGCGCGAGACCGCGTACCAGAATGTGCCCCAAACCGGATGCGGCCGGGCGAGCGGTGCGATGTCGGCGGGATCGGCCGCTTCGGCGAAAACCGCTTTCCAGCCGGCGAAAGCTGCGGCGCTCGCCGGAATTGCTCCGGTCGAGGCGCTCTGCAGAATGGCATCGACTAAGTCGCGAATGGTGTAGATTTCCGCGAGTTGCGACTCCGAGACGTTGCCGCCGAGCTGTTGCTCGATCTGGCTGAGCAGTTCGATGCGTTGCATGGAGTCGAGGCCGAGATCGAGTTCCAGGTTGTGAGCGGGGCGCAGGGATGACTGAGGATTGCCCAGCTCCGAGGCGATCAGGTTGAGCGCTCGTTGGATATCGGGGCGATCGAGCCAGGATGTTTCGTCGGCGGTTAGCGGACGTTCAGAGGGAAGTTCGGAATCCTCATTGCCTGTGGCTTTATGCGTGGCATTGGCTTTCACCCGTTTCTCGACTTCGAAGCGTTTGATTTTTCGCGTGGTAGTGCGGGGTAAATCCTCCTGCCAGATTTCATAGCTGCCGATGCGCTTGGTGGAAGCGATCTGCTGCGAAAGGCTTTCGATATCGAAGCGGATGACTTCCTTCGCGTTCACGATTTTCTTTTGTCGGAGAACATCGAAGTTGGGCACGATCACCGCGTGCAGGCGATCGCCTTCTCCGGGCTTGCCTTCGATGCCGATGACAGCGAGTTCCTTGATGAAGGGGGATTTCAGGTAGTGCGCTTCAACGTCTTCGGGATAAATATTTTTTCCGTTGCTGAGAACGATGACTTCTTTCTTGCGTCCTGTGAGAAACAGATTGCCGTGAGCGTCGAAATATCCGAGATCGCCGGTATAGAACCAGCCATCGCGAAGAACTGCGGCAGTTGCATCGGGACGGTTCCAGTAGCCTTTCATGACCACTCCGCCGCGCAAAGCAATTTCGGCGGAGCCGGGATGATCTTCGTGAGACTCGGGGGCAGGGCCGGATGTGTCGACGATTTTGGCCTCTACTCCTTTCATCGCTTTGCCGACCGATCCGATCATGTTGCTGGATGGCGAGTTGGCAAAGACAGCTGCGGTCGTTTCGGTGAGGCCATAGGCCTGCAGAACATCGATGCCCATGGCGTATAGATCGTTGGCGATGGCGGGATCGAAACGCGAGCCCCCGGTGACGAGATAACGCATTTTCTTGCCAAAGATGTCGTGAACTTTGCTAAACAACATCGGGCCGGCGTTCAGCCCCAGCTTGCGCAGTCCGCGGTTCAGGTTCATAAGAGCGCGCAAGAGGGGCTGAGCGACGGAGCCGCGTTTCGCGACTTCCTCGAAGATGCGCTGGTGGATCAGGTAAAAGAACTGCGGCACTACGGCGAATGCGGTGATGCCGCGCTCCTGGAGAGCGCGCAGTAATTGCGTGGTATTGAGAGTTTCGAGATAGCAGACGCGCGCGCCTTTTACCAGTGGCAACATCAAATTCGCCATGAGGGCAAGAACGTGGAACATGGGCAGGACGCCGAGCAGAGCATCCGCGGGACCGATATCAACCCAGTTGAAGACAGCTTCGACCTCGGCGAGAAGATTGGCGTGAGTGAGCATCACACCCTTGGGATCGGCCGTGGTGCCGGAGGTGTAGAGCAAAGCGGCGAGATCCTCAGTGTCGGAGGCGACTGGCTGAAAATCTCCCGACCCGCATTCGAGAATTGTTGGCAGAGTCGTGAGCCGGGTTGATTCCGCGGCGGGCGCTGCCATGCGTTCGGGGTCCATGAGCACGAGGCCGATGTTGGATTCTGCAACGGCGTGGCGCGAAATTTCAGCGTGGCGCGCGTCGCTGAAAAGAACGGAGGCGCCGCTATCGTTCAGTAGACGGCGGAGCTGATCGGCATGGAGCGCGGTGTCGAGAGGAACGGCGGCGCATCCTGCCGCGATCATGCCTAGAAAAGCCGCGACCCATCGCGGGTCATTATCGGCGACGATGGCGAGGCGTGATCCGCGCGGGAAGCCATTTTCCGCGATCCAGCGGGCGATGGACTCGGCCATCCTGCGCAGTTCGGCATACGTGCAACTGTCCTGTGCGTGGTCGTTGGAAGTCTTGCGATCATGATCGCTGTCCCTAAGCTCACGGTTGCCGCTGGAATCCTGACGCTGAATTTCGAGCGCAACGTTGTTGGGCCACCGTTCCGCGCACTCGATAAAACGGTCATAAAATGTGGGCATGGTTCGTGGCGAATATACACTAAACGCGGGTGCTGGTACTTCAGGTCCTCCTCCCGTTCCACTGCATCTAATTATGCTAGGCTAACTAGGAATAGGCTGGGTAGACCGGTCTCCCGCAAAGGATTTCACGGATTGATTAACACCTTCTTTGGCAAGATCTTCGGGACCAAAAACGAGCGATTCGTCAAGAACAGGATGCCGACGGTCGCGGCCATCAATGCGCTCGAACCCGAGATGCAAAAACTGACCGACGCGGAACTGCGCGCGAAAACCGACGAGTTTCGGCAGCGCATTCAGGAGCGCCTGGGCCGGGTGAAAGGGCCCGAAGGGCAACCTGAAGAGCAAGACGATTTCGATCGGGTGAAGGCCTTCGAAAAAGAGCAATACGACGCGCTGCAGGAAGTTCTGGAAGACATTCTGGTGGAGGCCTTTGCCGTGGTGCGCGAGGCCGGGTGGCGCGTGCTCAACATGCGCCATTTCGATGTGCAGCTGATTGGCGGGATGGTGCTGCACCAGGGCAGGATTTCCGAAATGAAGACCGGCGAAGGCAAAACGCTGGTGGCCACGCTGCCGGTTTATCTGAATGCTTTGAGCGGGCGCGGTGTGCATGTGGTAACGGTCAACGATTATCTGGCGAAACGCGACTCCGAATGGATGGGTAAGCTCTACCGCTTTCTCGGGTTGACGGTGGGAGTGATTGTTCACGATCTGGATGACGACCAGCGCCGCGCGGCCTACGCCGCGGATGTCACCTACGGGACGAATAATGAATTCGGCTTCGATTATCTCCGCGACAACATGAAGTTCGATCTGAGAGATTGCGTGCAGCGTGGCCACAACTACGCGATCGTCGACGAAGTCGATTCCATCCTGATCGACGAAGCCCGCACGCCGCTGATTATTTCCGGCGCGAGCGAAGAATCGACAGACAAGTATTACCGCGTTAATCGAATCATTCCCAAGCTGGAAAAGGGTGAAGAAATCGAAGGCGCACCGGGCGAGGCGGCAACCCTTACCGGCGATTTCGTGGTGGATGAAAAGCACCGCAACATTACCGTTACCGATGAAGGTTGGGAAAAAGTCGAGCAACTGCTGGGCATCGGGAACATCGCCGATCCCGAGAACTGGCCGCTCAAGCATCACGTGGAAACGGCGGTGAAAGCGCATGCGCTGTATCGGAAGGACGTGGAATATGTGGTGAAGGATGGAGAGGTCATCATCGTCGACGAATTCACCGGGCGCATGATGCCGGGACGGCGCTGGTCGGATGGATTGCATCAGGCGATCGAAGCCAAGGAAAACGTCAAGATCGAGCGTGAGAACCAGACGCTGGCCACGATCACTTTCCAGAATTATTTCCGCATGTTCAAGAAGCTCGCGGGTATGACGGGAACGGCGGAAACGGAAGCCACGGAATTCGACAATATTTACAAGCTCGACGTTCTGGTGATTCCGACTAACAAAAAGATGCTGCGGCTGGAGAATCCCGACATCGTCTACCGCACCGAAAAAGAGAAGTACTTCGCGGTAGCGGACGAGATTCAGAAGCTGGCGGAAAAAGGCCAGCCGGTGCTGGTCGGCACCACGTCGGTGGAAAAATCCGAGCGCATCGATCAGTTGCTGAAGAAAAAAGGCATCAGAAGCCACGTGGTGCTGAACGCCAAGTTTCATGAGCGCGAGGCGGAAATCGTCGCTCAGGCCGGGCGCAAGGGCGCGATCACGATCGCCACCAACATGGCGGGCCGCGGCACCGATATTCTGCTGGGCGGCAATCCCGAATTCATGGCGAAACAGGAACTGGTGAAAAAGGGGATTGCGCAACAACTGCGCGTGGCACAGGGCAAGATCGAAGGTCCGCAGGAAGATGGTACGACTTCGATTTTTTATTACAACGGGAACGAATACACCGTCCCGACCGATAAGTGGACGGAAGCATTTAGCCGCCACAAAGTACAGACCGATAAAGAACACGACG
>JASHTD010000332.1 GCA_030040725.1 Candidatus Sulfotelmatobacter sp.
GGCATCATAGGCAGAGTATTCTTCGCGCAGCCGCAAACCGCTTTGCGGAATCGATCCAATGCCGCGCCACTTCTGATCCGCGACCTCGAAGACCTCACTCATGATCTTGCGGGCGGGCAGGTTTCCGCGATAGCTTACCGATCGCACATACTGATTTTCCAGTTTCGCTTCGCCCGCTTCCAGTTGCTTGACCAGCATCAAAATCGCTTCCAGAAGATCGACCGGCTCAAAGCCGCCAACAACAATAGGAATATGAAAATCGCGAACCAGGCTTTCATATTCGCCGCATCCCATCACAGTACAAACGTGCCCGGGGGCAATAAATCCCTGCACCCGGTTGCTTTCGGAAGTCATGAGTGCCCGAATCGCGGGTGGAACCAGCACATGCGAAACCAGCATGGAAAAATTTTCGAGGCCGGCATGCTTTGCCTGCCACGCCGCCATCGCGTTCGCGGGAGCGGTGGTTTCAAAACCGATGGCCAGAAATACTACCTTGCGGTCTGGATTTGCACGGGCAATCTTCACCGCCTCGGTCGGCGAATACGCAATGCGGACATCGGCCCCCTGGGCTTTCGCGCGAAATAAATCCGAGTGCGATCCCGGCACGCGCAGCATGTCTCCGTAAGAAACCAGAATCACATCCGGCCTTGAAGCCAGCAAAATCGCCTTGTCGATGGTTTCGAGCGGCGTAACGCAGACCGGGCAGCCCGGGCCGTGCACCAGCTCGATTCCTCGCGGCAGTAACTCATCGATGCCATAACGCATAATCGTATGCGTCTGTCCGCCGCAAATCTCCATCAGCACCCACGGGCGCGTTGTACAGTGGGCGATCTCGGCAGCCAATGTGCGGGCGATGCGCGCGTCGCGGTATTCGTCGAGATATTTCATGCGTGATTGTCCGCGCCCGTTGCCCTGGGCCGGATACACCTGCTTGGGTGAACTTTATTCCGGTAGTGAACCTGCATCGGTGATATAGATCACAACGGGTTGTGATGGCAAACGCTAAGCTGGAGTTATCCGATTGAGGGCTGTGAACTCTGGTAAAAGCTGAACGATGGTGTCATCTTACAACCCATCGGTGGAAACAGGTCCCAGCTCCTGTTCCAGCAAATCCATTTCCTGCAGAAGCTTATAGGTGCGTTCTGCCTCGACGGCATCCACAAGGCTAATTGCGAATCCGACGTGGACCATCACGTAGTCACCCACCCCGGCTTCGGGAACAAAATCCAGCGAAACCTGGCGCACAATTCCGCCGAACTGCACGCGCGCGGCCCGCAGCGGAACCTCCCCTTGAATCTCGATGATCTTACCTGGAATAGCAAGGCACACGGTTGCTTCTCCTGCGGTCCAGTGGAGCATGCGGTCAAACCGCGGTCTGTGATGTAGGGCACAAGCCCTGGTGACGTGGACTGCGCGCTTACAGCCTATCACCAGCTACGAAAAGCGAGCTACGTCGAAACAGGAAATTAAGGCGACGTGCCGATTTCGAAATTCAAAGTGGAAAGCGCCAGGCGGTACTGGTATTGAGCATTCACGTAGCCGATGGCGGCATCGGTTTGCTGCAACTGTGCCTGGCTTAGTTCCACGATCGACGACAAACCAAGCTGGTAGCGACCCTGCGCAAGACTCAAAGCCAGATTAGCCTGTTTAGCAAGTTCTTCGCTTACCCCGACGCGCTGGAACGCAGTGTTGGCCGACAACCATGCGGTGCGAACATCGCGCACCACGTTGTCGCGCAAATTGCGCGCGTTCTCGCCTGCGGCCCGGGCGCGGAATTTCGCTTCTGAAGCTTCCGAGGTATACAGAAACCCGTTAAAGATCGGCACCTCCAGATTCACCCCAATCGCGCCATACCAGGGAGAAATGAAATAGCTCGGAAAGCAGCTCCCGCCGAAGCAGTCCGGCCGTACCGGAGAAACACCGAAAATTCCCAAAGCGCTGACGGTAGGCAACAGCTGGTCGCGCTGAGCGCGTTGGAATTTTTCGGCAGATTGCGCGTTATAGTTCAGCGCCTGCAGATCGGGGCGCTGCTGCAGAGCGGTGTTGATGAGCACATCAATATCCGGTGGAGGGGGCGGCGCCTGGTTGTCCTCTTCGGCGAGCTCAAACCGCATCTGCTTATCGAAGCCAAGAATCGCAGTAAGCGCCGCAACGGTGGACTCAACGTTGTTTTGCGCATCCAGCTGCAAGAGTTTCGCCTGCGATAAGTTCACCTGGGCAAACGTCAAATCCAGTTCCGATTTCAATTTGCTCTTGGTCAGTTCGTCGACCTGATGCTCGACCGACGCGCGCGTCTCCACGGTTTGTTGCGCGACCTTCAGCAGAGACTGCGCCTGCAATGCGTTGTAAAAGGCCTGATCGGTCGCAAGAACAACATCTTCTGTGGTCGCGAGCGCGTTGGCGTTCTGCGCTTTTTCCTGAAGTTTTGCGGAAGAAACCAGGTTGATCGTCCGGCCGAAATCGGTGAGCAACTGGCTGAGTGTGACTCCCGCTCCCGCATGCTCGAGCAAGCGAGAAGCGGTGAGCGAGCCCGCGCCAATGCGGCTGCCTTCATTGGCATCCACGGCGGTGGCGTTGCCGTTGGAAACGGGAAGTTCGGTCGATCGCGCCTCGCGATAGACCTGATGCTGGGCAAGAGCAAGTAACTTTCCCACGCTGATCTGCGGATTGCTCTTGATCGCCAACTGCTCGGCTTGTACTCGGGTCAGACGCATCACCCCATTTACAGGTAAAGAAGATGCGCCTTGAGCATTCCCCGGCGCGGGCATCTGGCCTGCCTGCGGAGCGGGAAAGGCCGCGCTCAATGTAACCTGCGAACCTGCAGGTATCGCGGGTAAATTCATATTCTGCGCAGGTTGCGGGTTCGGAGCAGCAGGCAAGCTTCCGGCGGACTTCGATTGATCGGAAGCTTGCGCGAACGCGAGATCAGGCAGGCTGGCAGTTATAGAAAATAAGAAGAGCGTGCCTACTATGAAAATGTTCGATCTGGTCATCCGACTGCCTTTCGAGAAAAATCCACTCGCCAAGCCCGCCCTTCAAGTTTCCAGCTCAGGTCCGGCCCTCAATTCGCCGTCGTGGGTGATTCCGCTGTTGCCGATTCGGGTTTCCGCTTTCCGTAAACCAGCAGATACGCGGCAGGCACGATGAAGACGGTCAACACCACCGAAGAGGTCAACCCTCCGATGATCGCCCGCGCCATCGGCGTGTACTGTTCGGCGCCCGTTCCTAATCTCAAAGCCATGGGAATCATTCCAATGATCGTGGCCAGCGAGGTCATTAGAATCGGGCGCAGGCGAACCCGGCACGCGGTTACGACCGCGTCGGCAGGCGACAATCCCTGGCGCTCGAGGTTGTGGGCAAAATCGACGATCAGAATGCTGTTCGAGTCCGCGATGCCGATCAGCATCAGCACGCCCATCAGCGACATCACGTTGAGCGTGCTGTGTGTGAGCGGAAGAATGATCAGCACGCCCACGAATCCCATGGGAATCGCCAGCATGATCAGGAACGGATCGATGAACGATTTGAACTGTGCCGTCAGAATCAGAAACAGCAGAATGAATGAGATCGTGAATCCCAGGGCGAAGCTTTTGAATGAGGCTTCCATCCCCTGCACCATCCCGCGCAGGCTTACGCGAACGTTGGAAGGAATTTTTTCTTTTACCAGGATGTTGCGAATCGAATCGGTGACGCGACCCAGATCTTCGGTCTTCGGTGTGACATAAAGGTCGATGACGCGCTGAATTTGATAGTGGTCGATTTCGGTCGGAGTCATGACCTGCTGCACATCGACCACGTTTTTCAGCACCGTCGTATCGTCTTTTCCTCCACAAGCCCAGGGCGTATGCGATGCTCCCGGCTGTGGGGGCTGAGCGGCAGGCCCGCAATTTACGACCGTCTGATTCGGGTCACGCAGAGGCAACTGCCCCAGGTCAGTCATATTGTGAATGGCCGGCTCGCCATGTTCGAAGTACTGCACCGTGAGGTAATAGTCGTTGCCGGTTTTGCGATCGACCCAGTAGTTGGGCGCGATCATGTAGTTGGAATTCAGAGCGGTAATGACATTATCGACCACGTCTTTTTGCGTGAGGCCCATTTCACCGGCGTGCACGCGATCAACGTCGAGGCGGAGCGCGGGATAGTCCATGTCCTGCGGGATGTAAATTTGCCCGACGCCATGCACCTCTCGAATGCGAGC
>JASHTD010000085.1 GCA_030040725.1 Candidatus Sulfotelmatobacter sp.
CTTCGGCGCTCCACGCGAGCGACCATTCAATTTTTTTCTTGCTCCCGTAAAGTTAGCGGTGAGGTGAATTTCGTGCTATCCGTATCGCGCTGTAATGTGAACTCGCAGGACCAGCAATGACGTACAGTTTCGACAGTACGCGTGCAAAGGATGCTTTCCGACCTGGGGTTAGAGGATGTTGCCAGTGGAGGTAGCGATAATCTGAGTCGGGCGCGTCTTACGACTGCAAGGCCTCTGCGGGTTCCCGGAGCACACCACTGGCGGGAATGGTGAGTTCGACAAGAGTTCCAGGGTTCACGTTCGTCAACTGTAAATTCCCGCCAAATTCCTTGGCTCGCTGCCGCATGCCGCCGATGCCTACGCCCACGCTGTCGGGACGCAGTTCAGCAATGCCCGCACCGATCCCTTTGCCATCGTCCCGCACCGCAACCGTGATTCGGCCCTCTTTCTGGCTCAGGGTAATCCACACGTTTCGCGCTCCTGAATGCCGAAAGACATTGGTCAAAGCCTCTTGCACGATGCGGAATACGGCAGTTTCCACGTCGCTGGCCAGCCTGGGGAAATCCTTGGGCTGCACATCGAGAGACGCTTCGATTCCGCTGCGTTTCGCCAGCCCCTCGACGAACCAACTCAACGCGGAGAGCAAACCAACCTCGTCGAGCAATGGGGGATGTAAAAGATGAGACATGGTTCTCACTTGCTGGATGGCGCGATCGATGATGTTGCTGGCTTGCAACCACCCGTCTCCCTGAGTCGAAGTCGCTTTATCCAGGGTCAACCGGTCCACCACCATCTTGGCAACCGCCAGCTCTTGTCCCAAGCCATCGTGCAGGTCACGAGCGATGCGGCGACGTTCCTGATCTTGCATGCTCATCAACCGTACGGAAAGCCGCCGCAATTCGTCGGTGCGGCTGTCGACCATCCTCTCCAGTTCGGCGGCATTGTCGCGCATCGACTGCTCCAATATTTTACTGTCGTGGATGTCGGAGCAGGTTCCATACCACTTCACAATTTCTCCGTTGTCATTGCGGATCGGGACGGCGCGCGAGCGGAACCATCGATAGTTGCCGTCCCTCGAGCGCATGCGGAATTCGGCCTCGTAATTCGCCGCCGACTCGACCGAGCGCGTCCACTTCGTGACGGCATCCTCTTTGTCTTGCGGATGAACGTAATCAAGCCAGCCAAAGCCATTTCCGGATCCAGGCGGAGCTCCGGTGTAATCGTAAAACCGGCCGCTGATGTAATCTCGCGCGCCATTGGCCTGACGGCTGAAAATGATATCTGGCGCGGTGTGAACGATCGCATCCAGCTCGCGGTTCTTGCCCACCAGTTCGGTATTAAGTTGCAGCAATAATTCCGCTTTGCTTGCCAGCTCTTCTGTGCGCTCGGAAACTCGCTGTTCCAATTCGCGATTCAAGGTTTCCAGTTCGCGGGTCTTGCGATGCAAGTCGGCAAACACTCTTACCTTGGCTCGCAGGAGCTCCTTCACGACCGGGACTGAAATATAATCCACGGCACCGTGCTCGTATCCTTTGAGCTGATCCACGTCCGTCAGGTGCACAGCTGAGATGAAAATGATGGCAGTTCTCTGAAAACGCGGATGTTCTCGAATCATGGCCGCCAGCTGGAAACCATCGAGTTCGGGCATGCTGACGTCCATGAGGACGACGGCAACTTCCGTTTTCAATAGGATTTCGAGGGCTTCTTTGGCGGACGTGGCTTTGATCAGATTTTCGTTCAGCGGCTGCAGCATGACCTCGTAGCTGAGCAGCTTTCCCGGCTGGTCATCCACCATCAGGATGTTAACTTTTTCGTGGGTCACCATTGAGTTTTCAACGCACCCCAGCGCTAATTCGCACGCTGCGATCCTCCACTGTTGCCACCATTCTTCGCTACCTGTGCAGCCAAGTACGCAATGAGGAAAGCAATTGCTCAGTGTTCACGGGTTTTGCCAAATACTCTGAAGCTCCGGTTTCCAGGCACTTCTCGCGATCTCCCTTCATCGCTTTTGCCGTCAGCGCGATGATAGGCAAACGACGGAACGAAGCGTTCTGCCGGATGACCTGCATGGTTTCGTAGCCGTCCATCTCGGGCATCATGATATCCATCAGCACGATCGCGACATCAGGAGTGGACTCCAGCTTGGCGATCGCTTCCCTTCCCGTGCCGGCGGTGATCACCGCCATTCCGCGCCGCTCGATCACGCTGCTGAGCGCGAAGATGTTGCGTACGTCATCGTCTACAATCAACACCTTCTTGCCCACCAGAGCATCGTCGGAGCGGTGCAGCCGATCGAGCATTTTCTGCTTCTCCGCCGGCAGATCGGACACGACGCGGTGCAGGAACAATCCGGTTTCATCGAGCAGGCGTTCGGGCGATTCGACACCCTTCACCACAACACTGCGCGCGAGCGAATGCAGGCGCGCGTCTTCTTCTGGGGAAAGTTCCTTTCCGGTAAAGACGACCACCGGCAAGTCGCTTAATTGGGGAGTATCGCGGAAGCGCTCGAGAACCTCGAAGCCGGAGATATCAGGCAAACGCAGGTCAAGAACCACGCAATCGAACGATTCTTGCGAAACCGCCGCAATCGCTTCCTCGCCACTAGCGGCGACCTTGACGTCAATATCGTCATAACCCAACAGTTCTCGAATGCTGAACTGTTCCGCAGGATTATCCTCGACCACCAGCAACCGCTTTCGTCGGGGGGCAGAATATTCCTTGATCCGGTCTAAGGCCATTTCCAGGCCTTCCGGGGTTGTAGGCTTGGTTACAAATGCAAACGCGCCTCGCGCCAGACCGTGGTGGCGGTCTTCGTCGAGAGTGAGCATTTGCACTGGAATATGGCGGGTCGCTGGATCCTGCTTCAAGTGATTCAGCACCGTCCAGCCCAGCATGTCAGGCAAGAAAACATCCAGCGAGATTGCCGTGGGGTGGTATTCCTCGGCGAGTTGTAGAGCTTCCGCCCCACGACTGGCAACAAGAACTTTGAAGCCCTTATCGCGCGAGAGATCGCAGAGCACCCGCGCGTAATGCGGATCGTCCTCCACGATGAGCAGGATGGCGTCATCCGGCTGAAGGTTCTCACGATCATCAGGAATCTTTTCTGCCGGATGCTCGACCACTAACTGTGCCGGCAAAACTGCCATTGGAGACTTGCCTTCGACTGCAATGGCGTTAGCCGTGGACGGCCCCACATAGGTTTGTGGCAGAAACAAAGTGAATGTGCTGCCTCGGCCGGGAGCGCTGCGCAACTGAATTTCTCCGCCGAGCAGACTGGCCAGTTCGCGGCTGATGGCCAGACCCAGCCCTGTTCCTCCGTACTTGCGGCTGGTACCGGCATCGGCCTGCTGGAAAGCCTCGAAGATGATTCTCTGCTTTTCGACGGGGATGCCGATTCCACTATCCGAAACCTCAAACGCGACGACCGCCGCGGCTTTCGACAGAACCGGATGATCTTCGCTCCATCCATCCTTTGCTGGATGAACCGACAAACGCACCCCCCCAACCTCGGTGAACTTGAAAGCGTTCGAAAGCAGGTTCTTCAAAACCTGCTGCAAGCGTTTTGCGTCGGTCACCAGACTGCGGGGGAGATGCGGATCGCTGTTCAGCTCGAAGCCAAGATGACGGTTCTCAGCTTCGTGACGGAATGGACGGCCAACCGCATCGAGTAAGCTGGCGAAGAAAATCTCTTCCGCTTCCACCGAAACCGTTCCCGATTCGATCTTCGACAAGTCGAGAATGTCGGTGATGAGGTTGAGAAGATCTGTGCCCGCACCATGAATCGTGCGCGAGAACTCGACCTGTTTCGGGGTCAGGTTGCCATCTGGGTTCTCGCTGAGCTGCTGGCCGAGAACAAGAATTGAGTTGAGCGGCGTGCGCAACTCGTGTGACATGTTCGCCAGGAATTCCGACTTGTACTTGGAAGTGAGCGCCAGTTCCTTGGCTTTTTCTTCGAGCGCGCGGCGCGCTTGCTCGATTTCCTGGTTCTTGCGTTCCACTTCCACGTTCTGTTCTGCAAGCTGTTGCGCCTTTTGCGCGAGTTGCTCGTTGGTCTGTTGCAACTCCTTCTGCTGAACCTGAAGCTCGGTCGCCAGTTGCTGCGACTGCTTCAGCAAGCCTTCAGTCTGCATTGTGGCTTCGATACTGTTGAGCACGATTCCGATGCTGGCAGTCAGCTGTTCGAGAAATGCGAGCTGAGAAGTGGTAAAGGCGCCGAGCGAGGCGAGTTCGATCACAGCTTTTACACGGTCTTCGAACAACACCGGAAGGACGATCACATTTCTCGGAACTGCTTCGAACAAGCCGGAACGAACTGCGATCGTGTTCGGTGGAAGGTCGGAGATCAACATGCGGCGCTTTTCTGCCGCGCACTGTCCGACCAATCCCTCGCCGAGCTTTAGTCGTCGCAAGTGACCATCTTCGCCATCTCCGGCGAAAGCAGAGAGCAGCATCATCTCTGCCGAATCTTCGCCGCCCATCTGGTAGATCACGCCCTGCTGCGCATTGACGAGCGGAGCCAGTTCGGACAACAACATTCGTCCCACAGTCGCCAGGTCACGCTGCCCTTGTAGCATGCCAGTGAAGCGCGCCAGGTTCGTCTTCAGCCAGTCCTGCTCGGTGTTGCGGTCGGTGGTCAGGCGGAGATTGTCAATCATGGTGTTGATGTTGTCTTTCAACTCCGCGACTTCACCGCTGGCTTCTACCTGAATGGAACGCGTCAAGTCGCCCTTGGTGACAGCGGTTGCGACTTCGGCGATGGCGCGCACCTGGTTTGTGAGGTTATCCGCGAGCAGGTTCACGTTGCCGGTGAGATCTTTCCAGGTTCCGGCGGCGCCGGGAACGTTGGCTTGCCCGCCCAAACGGCCTTCCACGCCGACTTCGCGGGCGACAGTGGTTACCTGGTCGGCGAAGGTTGCCAGCGTGCCCGTCATGTTGTTGATGGTCTCGGCTAACGCAGCAACTTCGCCTTTCGCATTCACGGTGAGCTTCTGCGTGAGCTCGCCGTTGGCGACAGCCGTCACAACTTTCACAATGCCGCGTACTTGTTCCGTGAGGTTCGCAGCCATGACGTTAACGTTGTCGGTCAGATCTTTCCACGTTCCCGCGACGCCAGGCACCTGCGCCTGTCCCCCAAGTTTCCCTTCCGTACCGACTTCGCGGGCTACACGGGTGACTTCTGCGGCGAAGGCATTGAGTTGATCCACCATCGTGTTGATGGTGTTCTTGAGTTCGAGAATTTCGCCTTTTACATCGACCGTAATCTTGCGCGACAAATCACCGCGGGCCACGGCCGTGGTCACCTCAGCGATATTTCGCACCTGGCCGGTGAGGTTTCCAGCCATGGCGTTCACGGAGTCGGTCAAGTCTTTCCATGTACCGGCCACACCGGAAACGTTCGCTTGTCCGCCAAGCCGGCCTTCCGAGCCGACTTCGCGAGCCACGCGCGTCACCTCGGCTGCGAATGAGCGCAACTGCTCGACCATCGTATTCAGCGTTTCTTTCAGTTGCAGAATTTCGCCGCGCACATCAACCGTAATCTTCTTCGACAAATCTCCGTTCGCGATGGCAGTCGCAACTTCGGCGATGTTTCGCACTTGGCCAGTCAAGTTGCTGGCCATGAAGTTCACGTTGTCGGTTAGGTCTTTCCAGGTTCCTGCAACTCCGGGCACCTGCGCCTGTCCACCGAGCTTGCCGTCGGTGCCGACTTCGCGAGCGACACGCGTCACTTCGCCGGCGAATGCATTGAGCTGGTCCACCATCGTGTTGATGGTGTTCTTGAGTTCGAGAATTTCACCCTTCACATCGACCGTGATCTTGCGCGACAAATCACCACGCGCCACTGCCGTGGTCACTTCGGCGATGTTTCGCACCTGCCCGGTCAAATTGCCGGCCATCGAGTTGACTGAGTCTGTCAAGTCTTTCCAGGTCCCTGCAACGCCAGGCACGTTGGCTTGACCACCGAGTCGTCCTTCGGTTCCCACTTCGCGGGCCACACGGGTGACTTCGCCGGCGAATGCATTCAACTGGTCTACCATCGTGTTGATGGTTTCTTTCAGCAGCAGAATTTCGCCGCTGACGTTCACCGTAATCTTCTTCGACAAGTCGCCGGTGGCGATGGCGGTGGAAACTTCCGCAATGTTTCGCACCTGGCCGGTCAAGTTGCTGGCCATTGAGTTCACGGAATCAGTCAGATCTTTCCACGTTCCGCCGACGCCGGGCACTTGCGCCTGGCCGCCAAGTTTGCCGTCAGTACCGACTTCGCGGGCCACGCGCGTCACTTCCGACGCGAACGAGCGCAGCTGGTCGACCATCGTATTCAGCGTGTCTTTGAGTTCCAGAATTTCCCCGCGCACATCGACCGTGATTTTGCGCGACAAGTCGCCGCGCGCCACAGCGGTGGCAACTTCAGCAATGTTTCTTACCTGGCCGGTCAGGTTCGAAGCCATGAAGTTGACGTTGTCGGTTAAATCCTTCCAGGTCCCGGCGACTCCAGGCACCTGGGCCTGACCGCCGAGTTTGCCTTCAGTGCCCACTTCGCGCGCCACGCGCGTGACTTCGCCGGCAAACGCGTTGAGCTGGTCGACCATCGTGTTGATGGTGTTCTTGAGTTCGAGAATTTCGCCTTTGACGTCCACGGTAATCTTGCGCGACAAATCGCCGCGAGCCACAGCCGTCGTCACTTCGGCGATGTTTCGCACCTGGCCGGTGAGGTTGCCGGCCATCGAATTCACCGAGTCGGTCAAGTCCTTCCACGTTCCGGCAACGCCTGGCACGTTGGCCTGACCACCGAGCCTGCCTTCCGAGCCGACTTCGCGCGCCACGCGCGTGACTTCGCCGGCAAACCGGTTAAGCTGGTCGACCATCGTGTTCAGAGTTTCTTTCAGCTGCAGAATCTCACCGCGCACATCGACGGTGATCTTGCGCGACAAGTCGCCGTTCGCAATGGCGGTCGCGACTTCAGCGATGTTTCGCACCTGGCCCGTAAGGTTGCTGGCCATGAAGTTCACGTTGTCGGTGAGATCTTTCCAAGTGCCGCCGACGCCGGGAACCTGCGCCTGTCCGCCTAGCTTGCCTTCGGTTCCAACCTCGCGCGCCACGCGCGTCACTTCGCCGGCAAACGCGTTGAGTTGGTCCACCATCGTGTTGATCGTGTCTTTGAGCTCGAGAATTTCACCCTTCACATCGACTGTGATCTTGCGCGACAGGTCGCCGCGGGCCACAGCCGTCGTAACTTCGGCGATGTTGCGAACCTGAGCCGTCAGGTTCCCGGCCATCGCGTTCACCGAATCGGTAAGATCTTTCCACGTTCCGGCCACGCCGACGACCACCGCTTGTCCGCCGAGTTTGCCGTCGGTTCCTACTTCGCGGGCCACACGAGTCACTTCCGACGCGAACGATCGCAGCTGATCGACCATCGTGTTGATGGCTTCTTTCAACTGCAAGATTTCACCGCGCACATCGACCGTGATCTTGCGCGACAAGTCGCCGCTGGCTACCGCCGTTGCCACTTCAGCGATGTTTCTCACCTGTCCCGTAAGATTGCTGGCCATGGAATTTACGGAATCGGTAAGGTCTTTCCAGGTTCCAGCCACACCCGGAACCTGCGCCTGGCCTCCCAGTTTTCCATCGGTTCCTACTTCGCGCGCGACGCGCGTCACTTCGGCAGTGAAAACGCCCAGCTGCTGAATCATGGTGTTGACGATGTTCGCCGATCGGAGGAATTCACCTTCCAGCGGACGCCCATCGACATCCAGACGAACAGTTTGGGTCAAGTTGCCCTGGGCTACGGCTGCAATGGCGCGCGTGACGCCCGCGGTCGGCCGAAGGAGATCTTCGACCAGAGTATTGACTGAAACCTCCATGTCGCCCCAGGCCCCGCGGGACTCGTGGAAACGGGCGCGTTCACGCGTCCGGCCTTCTTTGCCAACCACCTGCCCGACTCGCTTCAGTTCTTGGGCGATCTGCTGATTCGCTGCGGCAATTGAATTGAACGTGTCAGCGACCTTGCCTGCCAGCCCCGTCCAGGCGCCCGGAAGGCGCACGGAGAAATCCCCGTCGCGCATGGTTTGCAGGCTGGCCAGAATTACGCTCAGGTTCGCCGAATCTGGCCCAGCGGCGTGGGTTGCATTGCCATTGCTCTTGTTCTTACCGGCTTCGTCGGGTCCGCCGTTGGCAACGGCAATGGCTGAGTCTTGGCTGATTCGCTTCATACCTCTCTCCCCAGATGGACGAGCTCTTGCGTCATGTTATGAAATCTTGCGGTAATTTCTTCGCCGCCGACGATCATTCGTCTCGCGAAATTTTGACAAGGGCCGGTCTCGTCTGGCTCCTTGCCTGAGTAATGTCCTCCCTCACACACGTTCGATACAAAAAGGCCGCCCTATTCCTCTTTTCGCACTCATCCCAGAAAACTTGCGGAGAGAGACCCCTTAAAAATGGCAAACTACCAGTAGATTCCTATCACGTATAACTTAGGCTCGCTCTAGGGTATTTGCTGTATAGAGCCGATGCCCTGGCGTGGTGGAAATTGACGATTGTCCGCAAGAAACGGTGTTATCATCCACGGCTTGCATCGACATTTGTGAGACGCTCGGATGCCACGTGAGAGATCGCGAACGGAGCCTGACGCTGGAAGTCTTGCCCGTGCGAAGAAGGAAATAGACCAGAAATCATACACTGGAGAGAGACCGTATTAGCGAAAGCAAGAAATACGAAGCGGCAAGGCGTTACGGGTTAGCAATCCTGGCGGCGATTCTGGCATTGTGGCTTCGGCAGCTTCTCGCGCCGCTCCTTGGCGAAAGTAATCCGTACCACACGGCCTGGGTGGCTGTTGTCTTTGCCGCCTGGTATTGCGGGCTCTGGCCGTCCATCTTAACGGCGGTGTTGTCTGTGCTCGGCATCTGGTATTGGTTCCTGGCTCCGGCTCATAGCTTTGCGCTCAGAG
>JASHTD010000086.1 GCA_030040725.1 Candidatus Sulfotelmatobacter sp.
TCGATGGTTGCCTCCGCATACTTTCCCTTCGCGTAGTAACGCTGCCCGGATTGAAAGTATTTCTGTTTGCGGACGTTGGGGTCGCCGGAACAGGAAGCGAGAAGGGAAGCGACGAAAGCCAAACAAATAATAAGACGCAGGCGCACGGAACAAATCATTTACAGATCCTTCAGAACGCGGCGTGGGGTGCGCTCGAAATGGCTACTCCACTATAAAACAATGTCTCCGCATCATGGCTTAAAATCTGCATTTTGTTCGGCTTCCGGGCGCGTAGCTGGATTAGAAAACATCCCACAAATCGCGCCCAAAAAGGTTGCAATTGGCTGCATCCGGTAGCAAAAATTATCAGTCTTGACAGGAATATGGAACGCGCTAAAGTAACCGTGAATGGAAGTGGTCCGCCTCCCCCGTGCGGCGTAGTTCTGAACTTTGCGCGATTGGATGGGAAGCTGACAAGAAAATGAATAAAACGACAGTTCTTACAATTTTGGCAGCGTTGCTGCTTCTTGTGCCCTGTGTTTTTGGCCAAAACACGAACATGTACTTTAATGGGGGATACCAGGGCTCTAACTGGACCTATGGCAGCGAAACCGTCGCGACCGGTTTTTACGACGGCTCCATCAACGGGGTGAATGTCGGTCCTGGCCAGCCCGGCGGTCCCGGCATGATCTGCGATGACTTCAACGACAACATCACCACCGGCGAAAGTTGGACTGCCAACGCGTTCAACGCCTCGACCCTGTCCTCCAATATCGGCAGCTTGCTTTTCGGGAGCAGCATTGGAGTGACGGGATACACCGAAGTGGCCTACCTCGTCTACCAGATGTTCACGACCAGCCCGAATGCCGCTACCCAGGCGGCTTATTCAGAAGCGATTTGGGCTCTTACTGGCGGAGTTTCGGTCAGTGCGCTTACAGGGGAAGCTCTAACTTTCTACAACAACGCGAAGGCCGACTGGAGTTCGATGACCGCGGCGGAATTGGCGACGCTCTGGATTTACACGCCAAATCCTCGCGGACCGAATGAGGCTCAGGAAATGTGGGGGATGGTGGCAGTGCCGGAGGGCGGATCGGCGCTTGCGTATCTCCTTCTGGCAGGGATCTGCTGCTTCACGGCCATTTTTCGGTCTCGAAGCCAGAGATGCCCAAGCGGACACAAGGCCTGATCAAACTCTAGCAGTCCGAAATATGGAACGGCGCACCTATCCGGTGTGCCGTTCTTTTTTGCTCTTGCGCGTCGTGGAAATTAAGATTTCATGCAGCGTGCCCGTCAAAAGCTCGCTTCCTTAAGTTCGACGGGAACAGTTTCCAAATCTGCTGCTCTCACCACATACCAACCTCCGTTAATAGTTTGTCATCTGAATTTCACCGGTGATCACGCTTTCGCAGGCAATTTCTAAAGAATCTCGGGGTGAGGATGCCGTCCCGTGCGCCGTTCGTCTCGCTCTTCGTGCTTGCCCTTGCTAGCGCTTTATTTGCTTCGACAACTCCGCAGCTGACAATCGTTTCTCCCGTGGCAGTGAACTCTGGGGGGACGGCTGGCACTTCCTACATCGGCCCCAACCCAGTGCACTTCGTGGGGTGGGCCGTGAGCCCAGATTGCCCATCAGGAATCAATGCCATGCGTGTTTATTCGTCCGCAGGCGTGCTCGCTTACGCTGCGCAATCGAGCTTTATCGATGAGCAACTCAATCTCCCGCCCGGCTCATATAACTCGATCGTGGAGGTCACCGACAACTGCGGCGGTACCAGTTCAGTCAGCCTGCAAGAACAGGCTCAGGCCAGCAGCGGTCAGGTCATTATTACCCAACCGATTTCAAACCTTCCTTATCAGCCTGGAGGTCTCGGCCTCACCGTGAACGCTACTTCAACCACCACTTGCGCCGAGGGCGTTAACTACATGGCGATGTTTATCCATGGGAAACAAGTCGCCCAGCGGAAGGGAAATGTATTCGAGTTTGGGCCAAAGCTCGCTCCCGGAACCTACGGCGCTGCCATCAGCGAGACCGATAATTGCGGCGGCAGCACAACTGCCCCGCTCACAATTGTGGTTCAACGATCTGGCTTGCCATGGAACATGGGCATCTTCGGATTCGCGTATATGCCAAATGCATCCAACGGGACCATCGATCAATTTTATGTTCCGACAACCAACTGCGCGATGACTCCATTGTTTGGAAACCCCGCCCCGGCTGGAAGCCGCCCCTGGGCGATGGCGCGCCAATATCCATTTCTGTTTGTGCTCAACCAGCAAAGTGAAGACATCAGCGTGTATTACATGGATCTCAATGTCAGCGGGGAACTGATTCAGATTCCGGGCTCGCCATTTCCAGTAAACGAAGAGCCCGGTTACATACCGACTGGCATTGCCGTCCCGGGTTTGGAATCGATCGTCGGGACTTTTGGCGTGTACGTCACAAATGCCAGTTCGAACGGACAGCCCGGAACGCTAAGCCAGCTTACCATCGATGTCTTCAAGGGCGAGATCGAACCCATGGCACCGCCTTATGCCTTGCGTGGAAACGTTCAGCCCACAGCCCTCTACGTTGGCGCAGAGGATGGCGATGGCTTAAGTCACTACTTGCTTACCTCCAACGGCTCGAGCATAAGCGTGCTTGATGGTCTCGATTACGCTCCGCGGTACGAAGATGTTGGGTCGCCATTCCCAGTGCCGGGCCTTTATGGTCCCTCTGCCGGCGTGCAAGATATGTCAGTCACTACGGCTGGCATTCCTTCTTATATCTATACAGCAAACTCCGAAGGATCAATTTCCGCTTTCAGCCTGGACGAAGCGGCCCAGCTGACCCCTCTTCCCGGCTCGCCTTATTCGAACCCTGACAACGTTGCTGGAACCAAGGATCCAGCTTCGGTTTCCGGCTTCGTGAATTTTTCTACTGGCAGCTATATTTATCTGCTCAACGCAGGAGCCGAAGATGTCGGCATCTTCTCCGTTGACAACTTCACCGGCATCCCCACCTATCTCACCTCGCGCCAAAAAGGACTTATCCACGCAACTTCCCGGGACCGCATCCGGGTGGGAGGCAGTCAGGACCAGCTCTGCCTGGTTACTTCGGACGGATACTCGATGTTTGTGAACGAGACGTCAGGTCTGACGTTTCTCGAGCCGGGATCACCCTATTTGCCGCTTGTAGAGGGAATCCATCCTTGGATTGATATCGGGATGTTTTAGTGATTCAGATGAAGGATTCGAATTGACGTAGCAAGCGGGGAATAGAAGCGCTGGGCGTGTCTGGCATATTTTTGGTCCGCATCATCGGGACAGCTCAGAGTTGAATGGATCTTCGGAGATCGGTGCCAGAGGTTACAAGCCATCTCATAAATAATTGCGGAGCACCCTTTCTCGCGAAAGCACAGCGCTGAAACAATCCCTAGCACGCTGTGGAAAAAACAACTCTGCGAGTTAACTTTCTTCAGGCACCTCTGATTGGGGATTTAGGCAGGAGTCTTTACCGCATCTGCTAATGACTAGAAGATCCTACTGCTTGCGTTTGTCTATCTAGCGCGGAATTTCCTCTTCGCTTACTGGTTAGCGTTTCGGTTTCGCCTGGCTCTTGACCAGCGGTGCTCGCTTCGCATGCATTGCCTTCAGCGAGGTGGCACTCTGCCCCTGGAAGGTGCCCAGCCATTCGCTGAAGCCGTCCTCCTCGATCGAGAACACCAGCCCCGGACCAGCTTCGTACATGACCACGGTGAAGTCGGTCGTTGTACCACCCGCGCCCCCGACAGGACCGACGGCAAATGGAGTGGCTGATCGGAAGCTGTATCGCCCCGCGGCGTCAGGTCCGGCCGCAGTCCCCACGATCGGAACGGCTTTATACTCACCCGGCGTGCCCGGTACGAAGTACGCGAACGGATCGCTGATATCTGCCGGAATCGTGAGAACAAGGGACGCAAACGTTCCTTGCCCGACGAGGTCATACTCCCAGCCCGGGTTCCCGGCGGGCCAGGTGCAACTGCCGTGGGCAGAGGCCTGCGCCCCGAAGCCGTAGCTGTGGTTGAGGTCAGATCCGTCGGAAGCTATGGTCCCTTGCGAAACCACGATTCCTGTGCCCTGGGCGAAATCATCCAGATCGATGACAAGGGCAGATCCCAGGCTGGTCGCCGTGGTGTTGTTGGGATCCAGAAGGTTAAGTTTTGGATCTGTTGCATACAGCCCGAGCTTGTGAATGGATCCCAACCCTGTGATGCCGGTCATGCTGCCATAACCGAGCACGGTGCTTGAGAAGGAGTAGTTGCCTGCGACTCCGCCCGAGGTACCCGTGGCCATGACGGTGCCCCCTTCGTCATCATCGCCTTCGCCGGTAAATGTGGCGCTAAACGTTCCGACGGCAGTATTGGCGGCAACGAGTTGCCCCGCTGCAGCAAATACAGCGTCCTCCGTGTTGTCCAGGATGCCGAACACGTCCGTTGACAGCACCGTGCTGTCGAAGGAGGTTGCGCTGCCCTGGCCGTAGGCTGAACCCACTAGTGCATCGTTGAAGTCGACATCGATGATGCGTAATACCTCTTTACCAACAAAGTAGTAGGCGAGCGAGATGGGTGCGTTGCCGTTGTTGGGATCCGTGAAGCCGGTGATGCTGCCCCGCCCGTACACGTCCGCTCCGACGCCGTTGTCCGTCGCGGTGAGAGTATTCCCCATGAGCACCTTCCCGGAAGCATTTTCGTCGTACGTGCCGTGGATCGCGCCGCTGGTGTTCGAGAACACGCCGCCATACGCCATCGAGAGGATGACCGTGGTGTCCAGCCCGGAGAGGGTGAAGGCAAAATTGCCGTCGGCGCCACTCGTTGCCGTCTGCAGGTCGAAGCTTCCGCTGGAAGTTGCCGATTTATCAAACTGCGTGATCAGCGCATGATTTGCGTTGATAAACTGAACGGCGAAGGTTTCGATACCCTTCACTCCAACATTGGGATTGCTGGCCGCAACATTAAGGACGAGCGTTCCAGTGCCGGTGCTTGAATCCACCGTCATCGAGCTGCCGGTTGCCGTGATCACATCGGGTGTGGTGGGTTCGCCCGGTG
>JASHTD010000087.1 GCA_030040725.1 Candidatus Sulfotelmatobacter sp.
GGCAAGCCGCCCTGGATGCAGACTTCGGTGGCGCCGAGTTGTCTGGCCTCCACGGCTTTTTCCGCGACCTGCTCCGGTTGAAGAAAATAGGTGTCACTCTCGCGCGGACCACGGCTGAAGGCGCAGAACTTGCATCCCACGAAACAGATGTTGGTGAAATTAATATTGCGGTTTACCACGTAGGTGACGAGATTGCCGCAAAGTTCCGCGCGCAAGAGATCGGCAGCGGCGAGCAGGCCGAGCAAATCATCACTCTCGACTTGGGCGAGAAAGTACGCTTCTTCGCGCGACAACGCTTTGGCGTTCTGCCGCTCGAGAATTTTTTCCAAAGGAGATCGCACACCGGAACTGACTCTGGGCGCAACGTCGTTCCAATCGAGTGCGGGAAACTTTTCGAGCTCCGAGATCGAACATTGGTGCGGCACAGATTCCTCGTAGAAACCCAGTAACCTGCTCGCCTACAGTGTAGCGGAAATTCAGCGGAACAGATCATTGGCGGTGGGGCGAAGAAGATCGCGGGCCCGGCCTTGGCCCGGCGAGCCCGCATAACCACGCACAATGCATGCCGGCGTGTGATTGAGCTTGCCGCAAACCAGTCCTGCGGCGCAGGCCAGTTCGTCGGCGATGGCCTCCACGCTGGCGTGCAGAATGTAACCGTGAGGATCGCGCCGTCCCCGATCGTCGCGCAACGGTTTCATGCCGGCAATGCCGATGCAGAAATCGACCAAACCTTCCCGCCAGGGACGGCCAAATGAATCAGTGATCAGAATTGGGATCGAAAGAGCGGTGCGCTCTTTCAGTTCGTGATGGAGTTTGCGGGCGGATCGATCGGGATCAATTGGAAGCAGCAATGCGTGACTCCCGCCGTCGACATTCGAAACGTCAACCCCGCTGTTTGCGCAGATCAAACCGTGCCGCGTCTCCGTAATCAGCACGCCGTTTTTACGCCGGATTACAGCGCGGCTCTCGCGCATGGCGAGTTCAATCACCCGCGCGTCGAGCCCGTATCGTCCGGCCCATCTCACTGATGATGAGGAGGGCTTGACTTTCGCCAGTTCGACCAACCGATGCTCGGCTTTGGAAACAATTTTGTGTTTGATCACGAGGATGTCGCCCGATTCGATCACAATATCTTGTTCACGCATCGCTTGAAGCAGCTTATCGGCCAACGAATCTCCAGGTCTGATCTCGTTCGAGAAAGAAATGGGCATCAATCTGAGTTCGCGAGGAGTGAGTTGCGCGTCGGCAGTCTGCTGCTTCTCAGATGCAAACGAGGCTCGGGTAGCTCTGCTCACAAGCGTTCCGTTCCGGTGGCGAGAAGTTGGTGATCGAGCCCCCACCGGCGAATCAGGCTCTGGGCACGGGTATTGCCGGCGTTGGCTATTAGCTGCTGCAAGTCAGCAGGATTGTCGATGTCGAGTCCAATCCCGGGAAGGTGCAACACGACGCATGATTTTCCGCTGGCTTCTGCGGCAACGAAGTGCGGCCTGAAGCTGTCATTTCCAAATTTCAATGGAAACAGATCGGCAGGCCTGCGAAAAGCGGCATTCGTGCCGCGTCCGTCCGCAGCCGGAACTAACACGCTGCCTGCTTCGGGCGCATGGACAATAATCTCTTCAAGTTCGCTTGATTTTATCAGCGGAATGTCGGCAGGGAGTACTAGTGTGAAATCGACTCCGCGATCGCGGCAGATGCGAGTCGCCATTTCAATTGCGCCGGTTTCGCCGGGATTGGCCAAATCAGCAATAATTTCGAAGTCATACTGGCGAGCGATCTCGAGGGCAAACTCGTCGCTGGTAACCAGCGCGCATGCCGGACGGCGGTTCCACGAAGCAATGGCAGCGGCGACATCATGGAGCATTGCTTGCCCGAGCTCGGTGCGCAATCGCTGATCGAGTACCCCAGCCAGCCTCTGCTTGGCGTTCGACAGATTCTTAACAGGAACGAGGATCACGGCTGATCGGCGTCGTGAGCCGCCGTTTCATCGGATGACGAGTTTTCAGAAAGTGTTTGGCCGGCTCCTGGTCCTCTCACCGTATGCGCAAGCACGGTTCGAGCGAGTTCGGCGCGATCAGCAGCAGACCGCATGATTGTTTGGCTGCACTGTACTCGCAGTCCGCTACCGCGAAGCGCTTCCGCTGCGCGCGCATCGCGGACGTCGCAAATCAGCAGATCCAGAAAATCTTCGTAAGCTCTCGCAACCCCGGCAATCGAACAAGGCAGGCCCTGCGCATCCATCAGAATGCCGGCGGGGCCGGCGACCGGAGCGTTGCCCACAATCGGGCTGACGGAGGCGACTTTGCCTCGCGCCCGAAGCAACGCATCCCGAATTCCGGGTACAGCGAGAATGGGACCGATGCTGGTGATGGGGTTGCTGGGAGCGATGATTACGGCATCCGCAGAAACGATGGCTTCGACGACTCCCGGCGCCGGCTCGGCATCGGAAGCTCCCGCGAAGCGCACGGAGTTGACAGGATCCTGATACCAGCGCTGCACAAAATATTCTTCGAAGCTGAATTCGCCAGAAGGAGTATCGACGAGCGTTTCGACCCTGGAATCGCTCATCGGCAGAATCCGCGCCCTGACGCCCAGCTTTTCGCTGATGGTAGAGGTAGCTTGCGAAAGGGTCTTACCTTCAGCCAGCAGACGCGAGCGCAGCAGATGCACCGCAAGATCGCGATCGCCTGTATGAAACCAAGTGGGTTCACCCAGTTGTCCCATCGCCTGCAGGCAGAGAAAAGTATCGCCTTTCACGCCCCAGCCTCGTTCGCGGCTCAGCAACCCCGACAAAACGTAGGTGATCGAATCAATATCCGGAGAGACGGAAAGTCCCCACCAGAGCAAGTCATCGCCGGTGTTTACCACGATCGTGATTTCTTCGGGGGGCATGACCTGGCGCAAGCCGTCTACGAATTTCGCTCCGCCAGTGCCGCCGCTAAGCACACAGATCATGCAACACCGCTTCCTTTGCGGGGAACAAGACCTTCGACGTCGCGGGCGCATTCCAGCCGTTGTTTCAGCAAAGCCGGCCGCGCTTCGAGGCTAGGCAGAAACTCCGGATAGACCGGCAACCGCTGGCGCAGTTGCAATCCCTTCTTCTCGGTTCGCACACGCAGCTGTTCCAGATGTGGCCACGGACTCTCGGGATTGATGTAGTCCGGCGTCAGTGGCGAAATTCCTCCCCAGTCATTGATGCCCGCGTCCAGCAGGTCTTCATAGTATGGCGCATTGAGATTAGGAGGCGCTTGAATATTGACGTTGGGCATTAACAATCGCGCTACGGCCACAGCCCGCAGCATCTCTCCTTCATTCGGTTCCGGCGCATTTGCCATTGGAATTGTAGGCTTCGCGCGGAAGTTCTGAACGATGACTTCCTGAACGTGGCCATAGCGCTGGTGCAGATCGCGAATCGCCAGTAACGTTTCGACTCGGTCTTCGGCAGTTTCTCCAATTCCAATCAGCAGCCCGGTAGTGAAGGGAACACGCTGTTTTCCCGCTTCTTCGATCATGTGTAGCCGTTTAGCCGGGGCTTTATCCGGAGCATTGTCGTGCGCCGCGCCGCGCGCCAGCAAGGCGGCGTTCGTGCTTTCGAGCATCAGTCCCATGCTGGGCGAAACCACCGAAAGGCGCTCAATCCATTCCGCACCCAGCAGGCCCGGATTGGGATGCGGTAACAAAGTTGTCTCCCGCAAAATCAGCTCGCACATGGCTTCGAGATAATGCAACGTGGATTTGTATCCCAGGCGCCGCAGCGTGTCTCGCATTTCGGGAAAGAGCAGTTCCGGCTTGTCTCCTAGGCTGAAGAGTGCCTCGGTGCATCCCAATTTTTCCCCAGCCCGGGCAACCGTAAGAACTTCGTCGGGTGTCATGGTGTGGGCGCCAGCTTGCGCGGGATCGCGGCGGAACGTACAGTAACCGCAATAGTCGCGGCAAAGATTGGTAAGCGGGAGGAAAACTTTTCGCGAATATGTGATCATTCCAGGCTTGAAATGATCGCGTGCGGAACGGGCGGCGGCGAGCAAAGCGGGAAGATCATCGTCCGCGCAGCGGATCAGGCGCAAAGCAGCTTGGCGCGAAATGGCCGTTCCAGCCGGGAGTTCGGCGAGTTTGTCAGCACATTCTGTTAGCGGCTCGGCGACAACTGGGTTGATGCTGGAGATCACGAAGTTAGCTTCTCTGCGCTTCTGGTTCGTTGCACTTAGAGATGCATCGAATCATACATCAGTTGTGGTTTTTGCCGAACGCCTACGCAGCAACTCAAATGGGGTCGATGGTCTTGTAGTGGGATGTTGTTGAAGCGCAATGAGCCTGAGCCAGATTGAATTCCGCAGAGCAATGGGGCAGTTTGCCACCGGAGTGACCATTTTAACGGTCGACCTCGAGGGCGCAGTTCACGGCATGACCGCAAACGCTTTCGCTTCGGTGTCGCTCGATCCTCTCCTCGTGCTCGTGTGCGTCGATCACAGTGCCCGGACACATGCGCACCTGCACGCCAAAAAGCGCTTCGGAATCAACGTTCTTTGCGAGAATCAACGAGCAATTTCCGAATACTACGCCCAGGCCGTTTCTGCGAACGACGAGGCGGAGACCCGGGTGGGAGCGCGCTTTGAACGGACTCGGCACGGAACTCCAATTTTGCATGGAGCGCTGGCTTATCTGGAATGCAGGCTGGTCTCCACGCAGGAAGCCGGCGACCACACTATATTTATTGCCGAAGTGGAAGACGTGGTTGTGCGAGACGGAAAACCGCTGTTATTTTTTCGCGGCGACTATCGCTCAATTGGCGATAGTGCGTTTTAGGACACAGAAAGGCCCGGGTCGTTGGAATTTTGACGCCGGGCCGGTGGTACTCGCAGACGTTTGGTTTATGGTGAGTTGCGGGGCCTGTCAGAGACAAGTCTGGATGTCACAATGTTGTTGTGACGGTTGTCACAGACAGAACGACGCGAGTTGTGGATTTTCTCCGAGGCGTTTGCCGAGAGAGAGAGCATCAGTATTTCATTTGAATGAACGAGAATTCTCATCGTGATCTATTCTTGAGGGAATCTGAATGCCAGAAAAGTTGAAGAAGAACGAAGCCGACTGGAAGCAACAACTCACGCCCGAGCAATATCACGTGACCCGCGAAGCCGGTACAGAGCGGGCTTTCACCGGCAAGTACTGGAACACGCACGATGCTGGGACATACCACTGCGTGTGTTGCGGCGAGCCGTTGTTCGATTCGTCGACAAAATTCGACTCGGGCACCGGCTGGCCCAGTTTCTACAAGCCCGCCGATGAGGGCAAGATCGAGGAACACAAAGATTCAAGTTATGGGATGGTTCGGACCGAGGCACGCTGTGCGAAATGTGGTGCGCATCTCGGGCATGTGTTTGAAGATGGCCCCCAGCCTACCGGACTGCGGTATTGCATGAATTCCGCGTCGCTGGATTTGAAGCCGAAAGACAAGAAATGAGTCGGCGTAAGAACGGTTACAAGCAAATAGGGCACCCAATCTGGGTGCCCGCTTCATCCTGCTAAATCCTGTGAAGTTCAATTATGCGCTGGCAACTGCGCCGATCGCCTTGGGCGCTTCTGAGGTCGGCTTCGTTGCCTCGGCTGGCTTCGCCGTCTCGGCTGACTTCGATTGCGCCTGCTGTTTGTTCTGCTGCTGCCGATGCTCTGCGCTGCGAACTTCGATGCCACCCTTGAGCACCGCGCCATCTTCCACGCTCAGGCGAATCGTCGAAACGTCACCCGTGACCGAACCTTCGCTGCGAATATCGACGCGATCCGTGCAGTTGATGTTGCCGTTCACTTTGCCCATCACGACCACTTCGCGGGCGTTGATATTGGCTTGGACAGAGCCATTGCGGCCGATGGTCACGCGATGGTCCGGCATGCTGATTTTGCCTTCGATGCGGCCGTCGATGTAGAGCGCTTCCGCGGCCGTGAGTTCACCCTTGATCACCAGCGTCCGGCCGATGGTTGCCTGCTCAATGGGAGCGCTGATGGTTTTGTTCTGGTTGTTGAGGTTTGAATTTGGCGTGGCGGGATTCGACTTTCCGTTGAACGTGTACTCCGAGGGTTGAAGCATTGCGCCCTTCCTTGATTCCGCGCGGCACGGTCGTTTGCCGGTTCTGCGGGGGTCTGGAATTTTGGCCCGCCGGTTAGTTCGTGCCCATTAGGCCCATCCGACTATCGCACAGAGGTAAGTATTTTCTGAGATTACGGAAGATAGTGTACGGGTGCGGAAGGCGTGCGTTTATTAGTCTGCCTCCTGAAGGGATTGAGCAAGATCTTCCCATTCCTTGACCATTGTGGCGTGAGCCGATTTCCGCACGCCCAGTTGCTGGGATTGCCGCTGGCTATCTTCGACGCTAACAAATTCCTGCAAAGCGGTTTCGCATCGCGCGATAGCGGCTTCTTCTCGGCTGATTTCCGCTTCCAGTTCCCGAACGCGGTCTTCCAGTTGCTTGCGTTTGATCGGATTCATGCGTTTGGGTTTCACGGCAGTGGCAGATGCGACGCTGGATTTCTGATTGCCATTGGAACCGGATTGCGGGGCAGATCTGGCGGGAAGTTCAGCGGCAAGTTGCTCATGAATTCTTTCTTCCTGCTTCACGTGGCCGCCCTGCTTGCGCCACAGATAATCTTCATAATTGCCCGGGTAAATCTCGACCTTGCCGTCGCCAATCTCGAACACCCGCGTCGCCAGCTTATCGATGAAATACCGGTCATGCGAGACAAAAACTACCGTACCGGTATATTTCGTGAGCGCCTCGAGCAGCACATCTTTTGCCCGCAGATCGAGATGGTTTGTAGGCTCATCGAGCAGCAGGAAGTTCGAGGGATGGAGCAGAAGCCGCAAGAGGGCATACCGGCCACGCTCCCCACCGGAGAGTACGCCAATCTTCTTGAAAACATCTTCTTCGGAGAACAGAAAACAGCCGAGCAGGCCGCGAAGTTCGGTTTCCGTCGAGCGCGGCGACGCCTTGCCGAGATCGTCGATGATTCGTGCGTCCTGATCGAGTTCCTTGTATTGATCCTGTGCAAAATAGTCAGCCTGCACGATATGGCCGAGCTTAAACTCTCCATCGGTCGGCTTTTCTTCGCCTGCCAGCAGCTTAATCAACGTGGACTTGCCGGCTCCGTTCACCCCCACCAGCGCAATGCGATCGCCCCGTTCGATCAGAAAACTCACATTCCGAAAAACTTCTTTCTCCGCGCTTGGACGCGAGCCATTCTCTGAAGTTCTGGCCGGGTAGATTTTCGCCACCCCTTCGAATTCGGCGACGATGCGGCCGCTTGGCTTGGGCTGCGGGAAGGAAAAGTGAATGGTTTTCTCTTCCGGCGGAATCTCGATCCGCTCGATCTTTTCCAGTTCCTTGATGCGGCTCTGCACCTGCTTGGCTTTGGTTGCCTGGTAACGAAAACGGTTGATGAACATTTCCAACTGGTCGATGCGGTCGCGTTGATTCTTGTAAGCCGCCTGCAACTGCTCATTGCGCTGGGTTTTCTGCGTGAGGAATTTATCGTAGTTACCGGTATAAAACCAGAAGCGCTTGTTCCAGATCTCGGCAATTTTGTCGACAGTAGTGTCGAGAAAATAGCGATCGTGCGAGATCAGGACGACAGCATGCGGATAATCGTGCAAGTATTCTTCCAGCCAGTTGCGGGCTTCGAGATCAAGATGGTTCGTTGGTTCATCGAGCAGCAGCAGGTTGGGTTTCTGCAGTAACAGTTTTGCCAGCGCCAGCCGCATCTGCCAGCCCCCGGAAAACTCGTCTGTTTGCTGCTCCCAATCTTCTTTGCGAAAACCAAGACCCATTAAGACTCTTCCGACTTCGGCTTCAATCGAGTAGCCATCACGGGTGCGGAATTCATGCTCCAGACTGTGATAACGCTCGGCGACGGCGTCATACTCCGCGCTGGTGTGGTCGAGTTCGGCGAAGCGATGCATCAGGGTTTCGAGTTCCCGCTCCATGGCCTTCAGATCGGCGAAGACAGACATGCATTCTGCGAAGACCGTACGTCCGCAAAGCGACAATCCGTCCTGCGGCAGATATCCGGCGGTGGTTCCTTTGGCAACCGTGAGCACGCCGTAATCGAGCGTGTCGAGTCCGGCCAGAATCTTCATTAACGTGGTCTTTCCGGTACCGTTCGCGCCAACCAATCCAATGCGGTCGCGCGGCGTAATGAGCCAGTCGGTATTTTCAAAAAGAAGCTTGTGGCCGAAGCGTTTTCCGGCGCCGGAAAGCTGAATCATAGGGCTGGATTTATGGTCTCACAGCAACGAACGGCGAGTATAGCGGCCGATGACGAGAGAGGACCGGTGGTCAATCAGGAGTGTGCTGCGGCGCGCGTAGTGCGCGATTCCGAAGAACGGGTTAAGAGATCGCCATGAAACTGAATGTGCTCGAGCGCCCGATCAATCACCGCTTCCAGTTCGCGGGCATACTTCACTTCGCGGCCCCGAGCCAGCCGTTGCCGCGCTTCCTGCGGGCTCAACCATGTGGGACGGCGCTGCAATTCATCCGGTCGCCGCATCTGATGTACCTGCATCAGAAAAGCCTTGACGACGTATTCCTGCACTCCGCCGGGCTGCCAGAACACTCCCTTGGAGTGAAGATAAAGATGGAAATGCCGAGGCTCGATGGTGCCGATGGCGCCGGCTTCTTCCCCCGCTTCGCGCTCCGCCGCCTGGCTATGAGAAAGCCGCGGTTCGGGCGAACCCTTTGGGAAGGTCCATTTATTGCCGCCGTTAGTATTTACCAGGAGGAATTCAATGCTCTCGCCCCGCCTGCGGTAGCAGACGGCCGCCACCTGCAGCGGCAGCGACTTCGAAGCCCGTGCCGAACCCATGCGGCCTCCCGAGAAATATGCTATCCCAATGATGTTGCATGAATGTTAACGTGCAACGAAAATTGTGCAGTCGGCGGGTTACGAAAGGTCATCTGGAGCCGAATTGGGAACAGCGAATCCGCCGCGTTTGAGAATCAAACTGATCCAGCGCTATGCTGAAGCTTGGGTCGCTTTTCCGCCGGCTGCGATTGCCTCAGTGAGATAGCCCTTGAAAGCTGCAGTTCTCAAAACGCCGAAACAGCCGCTTCATCTGGAAGATGTCCCCAGGCCTCAACCCACAACCGGGGAGGTTTTGCTGCGTGTGCGGGCCTGTGGAGTCTGTCGTACCGACCTGCATATCGCCGCGGGCGAACTGCCGCCAAAGAAGCAGCCGCTCATACCCGGTCACCAGATCGTTGGCATTATCGAAGACGGCGCGACTGCCGAGTTGCCACTCGGGACACGCGTGGGCGTTTCGTGGATTGGGGGTGTCGATGGAACGTGCCCATATTGCCGGCGCGGCCTCGAAAATCTCTGCGACTCTCCCGTGTTTACTGGCTATAGCGTCGACGGGGGATATGCCGAGTATGCCACTGCACACCACGATTTTGTCTTCCCGCTGCCCCAAGAGCTGGATGATCTCCACGCCGCGCCGCTGCTCTGCGCCGGCATCATTGGTTTCCGCAGCTTACGCTTAGCCGGAGTGGAGCGCGGTGACAAAGTTGGTCTCTTCGGTTTCGGCGCTTCCGCGCATCTAGCCATTGCCGTCCTGCACTCGTGGAACTGCGAAGTTTATGTTTCGACGCGCGGCGCATCTCATCGCAAATTGGCGGAATCTCTGGGCGCGACGTGGGTGGGCGGCGAGGCTGATAAGCCTCCGGTCGAACTGGATCGAGCCGTGACCTTCGCGCCGAGCGGAGACGTCGTCATCGCTGCACTGTCGAGCCTCCGGAAAGGTGGAGTGGTCGCGATCAACGCAATCCATCTCGACCGCATGCCGCAATTCGATTATGACAAGTTGCTGTGGGGCGAGCGCCAGATTCGCAGCGTAGCCAACATGACTCGCTCCGACGCCAGAGATTTTCTGAAGCTCTCAGCCGAGATTGGTCTGCGGCCGAAAGTGACGGTATTTCCCCTGGAACGGGCGAATGACGCACTGGATGCGGTACGGAACGATGCGATCGATGGAGCGGCGGTTATTCTCCCATAATCAGCCAGTTCCAAAAGATCCAAGATTATTGGTCGGGGCGATAGGATTTGAACCTACGACCCCCTGCGCCCAAGTTGAGCCGGTTAGCGGGCGTGAGCGTAGCGGGAGCCCGCTGGCGAAATCCTGAACGAAGTGAAGGAGCCCTTCCAAACAAGCGTTGGTGAGGAATGGTCGGGGCGATAGGATTTGAACCTACGACCCCCTGCGCCCAAGGCAGGTGCGCTACCAGGCTGCGCTACGCCCCGACTTTGCATCTGATTCCCGAGAGATCAGACTCTAATGAATTAACGACTGCAGCGATTATAAACGACGGGAGGAGCTATAATTTCCTGCGGATATGCCGAGTGTGCGGTATGCGTTGGTCGCTTACATCAAGAGCCCGGTAACAGCGTTCGTGGAGAACCTGCGCCGGGAACTGCATCCCGCTCTGCCTCATCACGCGGCTCATCTTACCCTCCTCCCCCCGCGGCCTTTACACGGAACCGAATCCGAGGCGCTGCACATGCTGGCGCGAGTCTGCGGCGGCGTTGAACCCTTCGAACTAACCCTCGGCGAGATGCAATCTTTTGCCCCAACCACTTCGACGGTTTATATAGAAGTCGGCCAGGGCTCCTCCCGCATGCAGGAACTGCATCGGCAGCTAAATCAGGAAATCCTTGCCTTCGAGGAAGAATGGCCTTACGTTCCTCATCTCACCATTGCGAAAATGCAGAGCGAATGCGAAGCTGCCCAGGCAGTTGAGATTGCCCGCCAGTGGTGGCGCGACTATAGGGACAGCCGGCGCATTCTTCTCGACCGGCTCACCTTCGTGCGCGAAGATGCTCCCGACTGCTGGGTCGATCTCGCGCCCGTGCCGCTCGGCGGAAGCTTGGTTTCGCGTTGAATGTCTCCGTTTGAATATTTCCCACCGAACATCTTCAACTGAATCAGCATAATCAACCGTAACTTCTCAAGGGTTACTTTCCCATTACGTTACTCATTTCCGGATTTGCATGGCCCCTGGTACATTTCCCTCCCGTGTGTTGCGCTAGCTTCGGGCGCACGGTAAACAAAGATAGGTACAGCTCGAATCCACGCCACTCTATGCCGCTTCAGACGTGGGTTTTCAGCCAGGCGGAGGGCAGCACATGCAGATCGGGGTCTACGGTTCGGGTTATCTCGGAACGGTGATTTCGGCTTGTTTGGCAGATTTTGGCACTCCGGTCTCCTGTTGTCATCCCGATCGAACCCGCATGGTTGAAATGGCCCAGGGTAACATTCCCTTTTTTGAGAAGAACTTAAAGGAAGTGATCCGGCGAAATGTGCGCGCCGGCCGGCTCGCATACTCCACCGACATCGAGTCTTTTGCCCGCAAGACGCAGGTGATTTTCCTGGCCGAAGATGGAGCGGAAAATCTATCGGACGTTGCCATGCGCATTGCCCGCCTCGCGGCCAAGCCTCCAATTCTGATCGTGGTGACCCCGGTTGCGGTCGGCACGGCGAACGCGTTGGAGAAAATGTTCAAAGATAACGGCCTGCTGGGAACCATCGTTTCTCAGCCCATGTTTTTCACGGATGGCTGCGCGGTCGAAGATTTCAACTGGCCGGACCGGTTGATTCTCGGTTCGACCTCCAGCGAAGCGGTGCAGGTGCTCAAGCAAATTTTTCATCCTCTGGTGATGCGCGGCGTGCCGGTGATCGTGACGAATCAATCCACGGCGGAACTGGTGCGCGAATCGGCCACGGCATTCGTGGCTACAAAGATTTCCTTTATCAACGAAGTTGCGGCACTGTGCGAACGCGTGAACGCGGACGCGGTTAGCCTTGCGCTGGCGCTTGGCCTGGATAAGAAAATCGCTCCACGTTGCTTGCAGCCGGGAGCAGGGATGGGCGGCGTCTTCGCCGAGTCCGACATGGATTCGCTTGCCGACCTCGCGCAGAAAAATGGCTTGCCCCTCAAAGTTCTTAGCGCGGCGCGCGACGTGAACCACACCCTTGCCGATCGCCTGGTTGATAAGATCGCAATGGCGTTGAACTCGGTTGAGAATAAAGATGTCGGCATTCTCGGCCTCGCTTTCAAACCGAACACGAATTCTGTGGCCGGATCGTCGGCAATTCGTCTGGCCGAAACGCTGGTGGCGAAGGGCGCGCGGGTCAAGGCGTACGATCCAGTCGCGCTGGTCGAAGCCAAAACTCGCCTGAACGGTTCGGTGCGCTATTGCGATTCGGCCTACGCGGCTGCCGAAGGCATGGACGCTCTCGTTGTGGGCACGGGCTGGCCCGAGTTCCGCGCTCTCGATTTCGACCGCATCAAACATTTGCTAAAGAAACCCATCATCGTCGACACGAAAAATCTGCTCGACGCCGTCCGCCTGCGCGCTATGGGATTTGAATATGTTGGCGTAGGACGGGGATAGCGTTCTAAATCGAATCCGGTGAAACCGGCTCTCCTAGATTAGGTCTCGTAGCCCAGGCGCCCGGCATTCCGCTGTGGATTCCAGCGTGAAATAAAGTCTGGTGCGGCGTTAGAGCAGGCGTCGATGGAGACTCGATCTTGCGGCAGGAGTTCGGGTACCCCCCCTACTTTTTGGAGAATATCTCGAATCAGCATGTTGGCGCGGCAGTCTTCGGCAAAATCCGGCTTTCAAAGAACTTAGATACTAAAATCCGTGAAACAAAGGACTTTCGTGCGCAGCGAATTGGCTGGTGCCAATTGTCGCGGCCTCGACCATGATCGTTGAGTGAAGCTGTGGATGGGAAGGTTGGATGTCACAAGCGGATTGTGGTTTGTGGCGTTGAAATCCCCACTCAAGCCAAAAGCGGGCTTGAGGGGCACCCGCCATGGAGCAGCTTCCGCCACTACGCGACCGGAGAAACAGGAGTGGTCGAGATCCGAGTCGCAGTGGACGGCACGCCGACGCGAGAAGGCTCGGTCTTTTCCCCACGCTGAAATTGCGGGTGCAGACCGAAACCCCCGCCCAAGCAAAGCTTGGACGGGGCACCCACAGTCTTGAAATGGGAGTAGAAGAACAAAGCCCCGAAGGGGTGGGCCACCCGCCCTCACTATCATCTAACATGAAACAGGATATGGAAACTCAACCAATCATGACCCGCAATTCCTCACGTTCCTAACCGGGCTTTGCGGCGCGGTGGTGGGCGGCGTCCTGACTCTTCTCGGCAGCCACTTCAACAATCGTGCGGCAGCAAAGCGATATGAAGTTCAATTACGAGCGGAAAAAGAACAGCGTGATCAAGATCGTTTGAGAGCGCGGGGTGAGGAACTGCACACCGCGATTTCAGCGTGGACGAAGCGCATTGACATTCGGTTCATGCGCTACTTTGCTGCGATGCTCGGAAGCATCAGTTACGATCAAGCTCAACAACAGGAGCTTGAGGACAGCCTATCCGTGCATGACGTCGCCCACATGCAGTTCTTGATTGACGTGTACTTTCCCGTGGCACGAAAATTCTATGACGCATTTGTTGAGCAGCGTGACGCTGTTGAAGAAATCAGGCTAGAATTTAGAAAATCTCTCGCTGACCCTAACCGTGCGACGAAGAATGCGGGCCTCGTTGAACGATATGAATTGGCGAGTAAGCTGATGCAAGAAAAGCGACGGGAGTTGGTGGACTCCATTGTGGCTAGCCTTCGAGCAATCGGTTAAATTACAAAGAAAAAGAGGCGGGTGGCCCGGACGAACGGGATCATTCCAACTCTCGAGGGTGGCGGGTGGCCCAGACTAGCGGGTCAGATAGAACTTTCGAGGGTGCCCCGTCCAAGCTTGGCTTGGGCGGGGATTTTCATGTTTACCGGTCACAGACAAACTGACTGCGGCGGAAATAATCTGCCCGAATGCCCTGGGGACTGAAGCGCTTTCACGAGACCCGCAACGTCCACTTCCTCAGCTTCAGCTGCTATCGGCGGCAGGCGAACTTCAATAACGAAATAGCTCCAGCGCTGTTCGTGCAGGCACTCGAACGGGTACGCCAGGATTACGGCCTATGCGTGTACGCCTACGTCGTCATGCCGGAGCACGTTCACCTGCTGCTGAACGAACCAGAGCGGAGTTCGCTGGCGCAGGCGATCAAGTCGCTGAAGC
>JASHTD010000088.1 GCA_030040725.1 Candidatus Sulfotelmatobacter sp.
CGGTGCGCGAAGGCAAGGAAATCAAAATTAGAGACGGCGAGTTGCAGACGGCGTGCCAGCAGTCGTGCCCGGCAAACGCAATCGTGTTCGGCAACATCAACGATCCGAATAGCCAGGTCGCAAAGCTGAAAGCGCAGTCTCGCAATTACAGCTTGCTGGGCGAACTCGGAACGCGCCCGCGCACCACGTATCTGGCGGAAGTTCGCAATCCGAATCCGGAGCTGGAATTGTGAAAGGCACGAACTCCAGTCGGCGTCATTCCGAAGTCCCGCGTTTTCACCGGCGGGACGAGGAATCTCGCGCGAGTCGAAATGAAACAGGGCTTTAGCCCAAATGGAGATTCGGATCAGGGCACGGCTTTAGCCGTGCCGCAGGAAAGCAAAAGATGAAACTGGGCTTTAGCCTCCGCAGAAATAACGAATGAACGAACCTTACAAAATGTCGGTCGAAACGCAGGCGGCTCCGGTCATCGAGCCCGGCCACACCTTCGCCTCGGTCACCGATAAGATCAGTTCGATTGTTCTTACCCGGCCTGCGTCGAACGGATGGTTCATCGGCTTCGGCATCGCCTTCCTGGCGACCATGATGCTGCTCTACGCCATCGGCTATCTTTTCATCCGGGGCATCGGCATCTGGGGCGTGACCATCCCCATCGGCTGGGGCTTTGCCATCGTCAACTTCGTCTGGTGGATCGGAATCGGCCACGCCGGCACGCTGATTTCAGCCATTTTGCTTTTGCTCCGCCAGGAGTGGCGCAACTCCATCAACCGCTTCGCCGAGGCGATGACGTTATTCGCCGTCGCCTGCGCCGGGCTGTTTCCTCTGCTTCACGTCGGCCGCCCCTGGCTCGCGTATTGGCTCTTTCCTTATCCCAGCACCATGGGCGTCTGGCCGCAGTTCCGTAGCCCGCTCATGTGGGACGTTTTCGCTGTCTCCACTTATGCGACTATCTCCGCCCTGTTCTGGTTCATGGGCCTGATCCCGGATTTCGGCACGCTGCGAGACCGCTCCACCAAAAAATGGATTCGCGTGGTTTACGGCATGCTGGCCATGGGATGGCGCGGATCGGCGCGTCACTGGCATCGCTACGAGACCGCTTACCTGCTTCTCGCCGGCCTCGCAACTCCGCTCGTGCTCTCGGTTCACACGGTTGTGAGTTTTGACTTCGCCATCGGCATCGTGCCTGGCTGGCATACCACCATCTTCCCGCCCTACTTCGTCGCTGGCGCCATCTACTCGGGCTTCGCCATGGTGCTGATGCTCGCCATCCCCATCCGCAAAATCTACGGCCTCGAAGATTTCATCACCACGCGCCACCTGCAGAACTCGGCAAAGGTCATGCTCGCCACGGGATTAATCGTGGCTTATGGCTACGGCATCGAGGCTTTCATGGGATGGTACAGCGGCGACCGGTTCGACGCCTTCACCCTCTGGAACCGCGTGCACGGGCCGTATGCCCCCTGGTATTTGTCGCTGCTGACTTGCAATATTTTTATTCCTCAGCTTCTTTGGATTCGCAAGCTGCGCACCAGCCCGCTCGGTTTATTCATCATCTCTTTCGTAATTCTCACAGGCATGTGGCTGGAGCGCTTCATCATTGTTGTCGTCAGCTTGAGCCGCGACTTCCTCAATTCTTCCTGGGGCATGTACTACCCGACGCGGTGGGATTACATGACGTTCTTCGGCACGATTGGAATGTTCCTCGCGGCCATGTTCCTGTTCTGCCGCTTGCTGCCCATGATTTCTATTTTTGAAATTCGGACTCTTCTGCCGCAGGCGGAAGGCAAAGCGTCGGAGGCGGCGGAGTAATGAAACGCGATCCGATCTACGGAATGATGGCGGAATTTGATACCCCGACCGCACTGCTCGACGCTGCGCATCGCACCTATGAGGCCGGCTACCGAAAGATCGACGCCTACAGCCCGTTCCCGGTCGAAGGTTTGGCAGAAGAGATTGGTTTCCATCACGACTCCGTGGCTCTGGTCGTCCTGATTTGCGGCATCATCGGCGGGCTCACCGGCTATCTCATGCAGTATTGGTGCGATGCTGTCAGCTATCCCATTAACGTAGGCGGACGGCCCTACAACTCATGGCCGGCGTTCATCGTGATCACCTTTGAACTCACCATTCTCTTCGGCGGCATCTCCGCGTTGCTCGGCATGCTGGCTCTGAACGGCCTGCCCATGCCTTACCATCCGGTGTTTAATGTGCCGCGATTTTCATCAGCCTCGAAGGACCGTTTTTTCCTGATCGTCTTTTCATCCGATCAGAAATACGATCCTGCAGGCGTGCGCAGTTTTCTCGAAGCACTGCAGCCGCGCTCGATCTCGGAGGTGCCCAGCTAAATGCCGCGCCTCCAGAATTCATGTAGGGACAGCCGCCCCTTCGACAGGCTCAGGGCAGGCTCTCGGTTGTCCAGTCGAGCGAAGCTCGACGGTTTGCTCGCGGCAACGCTGTTGCTGGCCGTCGCTTTTTCCTCCGCCTGCCGCCTTGATATGCATGTGCAGCCCAAGCAGCTTCCGTTCGCGCGCAGTGATTTCTTTCCCGACCAGCGCTCCGAGCGTCCGCTGGTCGAGGGCACGGTTGCGCGCAGCCAGTTGTACGAGGACACCTATCTTTACACCGGCAAGATCAGCGGCAATTTCGGCGACTACATGCCGTTTCCTCTGACCAAAGAAGTGATGGAGCGCGGTCGCGAGCGTTACAACATTTACTGTTCACCCTGCCATTCTTTGCTCGGCGACGGCAAGGGATTCGTGCCTTCGCGCGGCTTCTCGCGCATGCCGCCCTCCTACCACACGCCGCGTCTCGAAAAAGCTCCACTCGGTTATTTGTTCGATGTAATCACCAACGGCTACGGCATCATGCCCGATTACCGCTCTCAGATTGCAGCCGAAGACCGCTGGAAGATCGTGGCCTATGTTCGAGCGCTCCAGCTCAGCCAGAACGCAACCAAGGCGGACGTTCCTCCGGGGCAAGCCATCCCTTCGGAGCCGCCGAAGTTTGTGACTCCGCTGGGTAGCGGCGCAACCGTTCCGGTAGAAGCCGCTCCAGCTTCAAGTTCCGGGGAAGGGGAACACCCATGAGCGCCGCGCCGGCTACACATCTCGACCTGACGCCGCCGCCGATAGTGAAAAAGCTGTCGCAGCGTTCGCTGGTCGTCGGCATTCTGTTTGGAGCGGGCGCGGTTGCGCTGGCAGCTCTGCGGCCGCAGGAGTTCTATCGCGGCTACCTGCTGGGCTTCATGTGCTGGCTGGGATTGGCCTTGGGATCGATGGCGATCCTCATGATCCGCCATCTCACCGGAGGCGGTTGGGGCACCGTGATTCGCCGCATTCTCGGCGCGGCCATGCGCACTCTGCCGCTGCTGGCGATTCTCTTTATCCCGGTCATCCTCGGCATTCATCACCTTTATATCTGGGCTCAACCGCTCAGCAATATCGAAGACAAGCATCTTCGCGAGCATCTCGAGCAGATCACCCGGAGCTATCTCACCATCAACGGCTTCATCATTCGGGCCATCATCTATTTCGCCATCTGGAACGTATGCTCGTTGCTGCTTTCGAAGTGGTCGAAACAGACGGATCATGCCGGTGCCCCCAACAACACTCAACGATTTAAGGCAGTCGCCGGCCCCGGCCTGATTCTGTACGCATTCACCATTTCGTTCGCCGCTATCGACTGGATCATGTCGCTCGACCCAAGCTGGATCTCCACCATCTTCGGACTGATCATACTGATCGGCGAGCTCCTCGCGGCTATGTGCTTCGCGGTTGTGGTCGAACGCATCCTCGTCAACTACAAGCCCATGTCGGAACTGCTCCGGCCGGATTTCGTGCACGACCATGGCAAGTGGATGCTGACCTTTATCATGGTCTGGGCCTATTTCTCATTCTCCCAATGGCTCATCATCTGGGCCGGCAATCTGCCTTCTGAAATTACTTTTTATTTGAAGCGCCTTAGTGGCGGCTGGGGATGGATCGGCCTGGTTCTTGCGCTGTTCCACTTCTGCGTGCCCTTTGCCATCCTGCTTTCGCGTTCTCTCAAACGCAATATCCGGAAGTTGGTTTGGGTGGCTGTGTGGCTGATCCTGATGCGCTACCTCGATCTTTTCTGGATCATCGAGCCAAATTTTTCCAAAGCAATTTCGCTGACTCTCGCCGACATCGTCGTGCCAGTGGCGATCGGCGGAATCTGGCTTTGGTATTTTTTCCGCAACCTGGCTTCGTTGCCGCTTGTGCCGGCCTATGACCAGGATGCCCATGAGGTCTTGCAGCCCGAGCACGCAGGACACGCCGGATAGGAAACGCGAGATGAGCGACAGCATCAAACACGGGAAAACCAACGGCCACGGCAGCTTCGAGCACCAGGATTTGAGCCCCGCCACGCTCATCTATTTCTTCCTGAGCCTGGCCGTATTCATCGTGATCTCGATTTTCATTCTCAAAGGATTCTTCGCCTATCTCAACTATCGCGAGAAGGCGATCGAGCAACCCGTAAATCCGCTGGTCAAGCATGTTCCCGAAGATACGCGCCACGTCGCGCCCGGCTATCCGCAAACTGCCTTCCCTAATCCGCGATTGGAAACGGATGAGCGCGGTCAGCTCGGCAGTCTCCTGCTGAACCAGGACAACATTCTTTACAGCTACGGCTGGGTCGATGAAAGAGCGGGCATCGTGCGCATCCCTATCGATCGGGCGATGGATCTGCTGGTGCAACGCGGGCTTCCGGTGCTGCCTCAGGCAAACGGCCAGCCCGCCAGCGATGCGGCGGAGAGCAGCTTAGCGGCAAAGGCGCCGCGGGGAGTTAAAAGCAAAAAGCAGTGATCGGTACAAAATACAATTCGATTTCGGCCGCCGGCGTCGTGCTTGCGGTTACGGTACTTTCGCTTTGCGCCTCCGCGCAGATCAATAGCGGTATTACTTCGCCGCCCGTGAACGAGCGGCCTCCGTTGCTGCAGAATGTCGGCATCGAGCAGCACCTCGATGCCCAGATCCCTCCCGATCTCGCCTTCGTTGACGATGCCGGCCGTCCCGTCAAGCTCGGTGATTATTTCGGGCGCAAGCCGCTCATCCTCAATCTCGTCTATCTCAACTGCACCATGCTGTGCGGCCAGGAATTGGCCGGACTCGCCAGCGCCATGCGCCTGATCAAGTTCGATGCCGGCAATGAATTTGAGGTGATCACGGTCAGCTTCGATCCCCGGGAAACGCCCGCCATGGCCGCCGCCAAAAAGAAAGACTACGTTGGCCGTTACGGCCGCGCCAACGCGGCCGCTGGCTGGCATTTTCTCACCGGCCAGGCGCCCGCGATCGACGCGTTAACCAAGGCCGTCGGCTTCCAATATCAGTACGATTCCAAGACCAATCAGTACGCCCATGCCACCGCCATCATGGTGCTCACCCCCCAGGGACGCATCTCGCGCTATCTCTATGGAGTGGATTTTCCTCCGAAGGATTTGCGGCTGGGGCTGGTCGAAGCTTCGCAGGAAAAGATCGGCAACCCGGTCGACGCCGTATTGCTCTATTGCTATCACTACAATCCGGAGACCGGAAAATACGGCGCGGTCATCAGCAATATTCTGCGCCTGGCCGGCGCAGTTACAATCCTGATCATCGGCGGCATGCTTCTCATTTTGTGGCGGCTCGACCGCTCCGCAACCAGGAAGGCAGAAAGCAAGATAAGCACGTATGCTCAATAATTTTCCATTATGGCCCGAGCAGGCCTCCACGCTTGCCCATCGCGTGGATGCGCTCTATATCTTCCTGCTGGTTGTCGGCGGAATGATGGCGGTGCTGATCTTCGTCCTCCTCATTTATTTCGCCGCCCGCTTCCGCCACCGTCCCGGAGTTCGCGCCGAACAGATCGAAGGCTCGAACGCGCTTGAAATAACCTGGAGCGTCATTCCCTTCTGCGTGTTCATGGTTATTTTTATTTGGAGCTCGGCCCTCTATTTCAAGGAACGCACTCCTCCCGCCGACTCAAGCGAGATCTACGTCGTCGCCAAACAATGGATGTGGAAGGTGGAACACGCCGAGGGTCAGCGCGAGATCAACGAGCTGCACGTTCCCGTCGACCGCGACATCAAGCTCATAATGACCTCGCAGGATGTCATTCACAGCTTTTTCATTCCTGCCTTCCGCATCAAACAGGATGTTCTGCCCGGCCGTTACTCGGTCGAGTGGTTCCATGCCACCAAACCCGGTGTCTACCATCTGTTCTGCTCGCAATATTGCGGCACCCAACACTCCGGCATGGTGGGTTCGATCGTTGTGATGGAACCGGCACAGTATGAAGCCTGGGTCAGCGGCAATCCGAGCGGTCCGCTTTCCGCCTCCGGCGAAAAGGAATTTGCTGAGCTTGGTTGCAGCAGTTGTCATCGCTCCGATGTTCAAGGCCGTGGGCCGAACCTGCAAGGAGTTTTTGGCAAGCCGGTTCAGCTGGAAGATGGACGCATCGTCACCGCCGACGAAAATTACCTGCGGGAGTGCATCCTCGATCCCGGATCCCGGCGTGTCAAGGGATATCAGCCCATCATGCCAACCTTCCAGGGATTAGTGACCGATGAACAAATTAATGAGTTAGTCGCCTACATCAAGTCGATCGGGGCGAATCAATCCGGCGCGAAAACCACTGCCCGCGCCGCTCCGCCATTTACCGGCAAAGCTCAACCCAGTGGAAATCAGGTGCAATGAGTATGGAGATCGCGATCCCTCAAACCGTTGAACGCGAGAATTATCTCAACAAGGAGTACGGTGTCTGGTCGTGGCTGCTCACCACCGACCATAAGCGCATCGCGCTGCTTTACCTCGTCTCCATCACGTTCTTCTTTTTTATCGGCGGATTCTTCGCCCTGCTGATCCGCCTCGAATTGCTCACTCCCGCCGGCGATCTCGTCCAGGCCGATACTTACAACAAGCTCTTCACCATGCATGGTATGGTGATGGTGTTCTTCTTCCTCATCCCATCCATCCCTGCAGTGCTGGGCAACTTCCTCGTTCCCATGATGGTCGGCGCGAAGGATCTCGCATTTCCACGCATCAACCTACTGAGCTGGTATCTCTACATCATCGGCGGCGCAATCATGCTCCACTGCATGTTGACCGGCGGCGTCGATACCGGCTGGACCTTCTACACTCCATTCAGCACCAACTTTACCAACACCAAAATTGTCGAAGCCGGCATCGCCATTTTCATCGCCGGTTTTTCCTCCATCCTCACTGGCCTGAATTTTGTGGTGACCATCCATCGCATGCGGGCCCCCGGTATGACCTGGTCGCGCCTGCCCCTGTTTATCTGGGCTCATTACGCCACTAGCATCATTCAGCTTCTCGGCACGCCGGTCATCGCCATCACGATCGTTTTGGTCGCTTGCGAGCGAGCTTTGCACCTGGGGATTTTCGATCCCAAGCTCGGAGGCGATCCGTTGCTGTTCCAGCACCTGTTCTGGTTTTACTCGCACCCAGCTGTTTACATCATGATTCTGCCCTCGATGGGCGTGATCACGGAGATCATTGCCTGCTTCTCGCGCAAGCGCATCTTCGGCTATCACTTCGTGGCTTTTTCCTCGATCGCAATTGCTGTCTTCGGATTCCTCGTCTGGGCGCATCACATGTTCGTCGCGGGAATTTCCATCTATTCTGCGCTCGTCTTTTCTTTTCTCAGCTACGCCGTTGCGCTGCCCTCGGCCATCAAGGTTTTCAATTGGACCGCCACACTTTACAAAGGGTCAATCCACTACGACGCGCCCATGCTCTACGCGTTCGGTTTCCTCGGATTGTTTACCATGGGCGGGCTTACCGGACTCTTTCTCGCTGCGCTCGGCCTGGATGTTCATGTCCACGACACCTATTTCGTGATCGCTCACTTCCACTACATCATGGTTGGAGGTGCTGTCATGGGCTACCTCGGAGGAATGCACTTCTGGTGGCCGAAAATTTCCGGCAAGCTTTATCCCGAGGGCTGGGCGCGCCTTGCCGCTCTCATTGTCTTCATCGGATTCAATCTCACGTTCTTCCCGCAATTCGTTCTCGGCTATATGGGAATGCCGCGCCGCTACTATGATTACAGCCACATGCCCGAATTTCAGGTGCTGAACGTCCTCTCAACCGCCGGAGCGACCGTCCTGGGAGTCGGCTATCTCCTGCCGATGATTTATTTCCTCTGGTCGATGCGCTATGGCAAGCCGGCTTCGGATAACCCCTGGAACGCCGCCGGTCTCGAATGGAAGACCGCTTCTCCGCCGCCGACTTTCAACTTCGACGAAGAGCCGGTCGTGACCTGGGAAGCTTACAACTACGACGAACTAGACGCCCCGCCGCAAAAGCAGGAGGTCACCGTTGGCTGACAGCAGCACAATCATGGGGCTTCATCAGGAAGAAGAGCATCATCCGCAACTTCTTCATCATTTTGCCGATGCCGGCCAGCAGCGCGACGCCGCAAGCCTCGGCATGTGGGTCTTTCTGGCCACCGAAGTCATGTTCTTCGGGGGCATGTTCTGCGCCTATCTGATCTATCGCCACTGGTATTTCGGTGATTTCGGCGCCGCCAGCAAGTCCATCGACGCCACGCTCGGTGCCACCAATACCGCCGTGCTCATCTGCAGCAGCTTGACTGTGGTTCTTGCCGTCTGGGCCGCGCAGACGGCGCGCCGCGCTTTGTTAATCGGCATGCTCGTGGTCACCATGCTCTTTGGCCTCGCTTTTCTCGGGATCAAGGGCTACGAGTACTATCAGAAATTCGAAGAGCACCATGTACCCGGCGCTTCGTTCAGCTTTGATCACGTGCCGATCCCCGGCCATCCGGGCGAGTATGCCAACCCGCGCCACGCGCAGATTTATTTCTCGCTCTATTTCCTCATGACCGGAATTCACGCGTTGCACATGATCGTCGGCCTTGGCATTTTCACCTGGCTGCTCGTTATGGCTTGCAAGGGCCGTTTCACGCCCGAATATTACACGCCCGTCGAAATCGGTGGGTTGTATTGGCACTTCGTCGACATTATCTGGATTTACCTGTTCCCGTTGCTCTACTTGATCGACCGGCATCCGTGAGGACTGTATGACTGGACATGCATCCGCTAAATCGCCGTTGAAGATGTATTTCGCCGTATGGGCGACGCTGCTGGTCTTTACCCTTGTTACCTTCAAAGTGGCGTTCATCGAGTTGGGACCCTTCAATGCGGTGGTTGCTCTGGTCATCGCCACGCTGAAAGCGACTCTGGTGGCGCTATTCTTCATGCACATCTGGCACGCCGGCGAACGGCTCATCAAAGTCGCAGTAGCCGCCGCCATCTTCTTCCTGTTTCTTCTGCTGGGGTTGACCCTGTCCGACTACCTGACCCGCCCCTGGAGCTGAAGTTTAGCCATGTCATTCCGAACTGTGCCGAACGCACAGTGAGAGCCTGCCCTGAGCGACTGAGCGTAGCGAAGGAGTCGAAGGGAACCTGCTTTTCGGCAAGCGCGCGGTGTAAGCTACCACGTAAGCAACGATGCCATCGGAAGCCCATGCCCTCGGCGAATCCCTGCGCAGACAGATCTCTGGTGACGTTCGCTTCGACCGCGGTGCCCGCGCTCTTTACGCCACTGACGGATCCAACTACCGCCAGGTTCCCATCGGCGTGGTTCTTCCCCGCGACGCCGACGACGTTCTCGCCACTGTCGATCTCTGCCGCGAATTTGGCGCGCCGCTTCTTTGCCGCGGCGCGGGAACCTCGCTCGCCGGTCAATGCTGCAACGTCGCCGTCATTCTGGACTTCTCGAAATACATGTCGAAGATTCTCGAGATCGACCCCGCGCGTCGCATCGCCCGCGTGCAACCCGGAGTGGTGCTCGATAATCTTCGCGCCGCCGCCGAGAAACACCACCTTACCTTCGCGCCTGATCCTGCCACGCATGACCGCTGCACTCTCGGCGGCATGATCGGCAACAACTCCTGTGGCGTTCACTCCGTGATGGCCGGCAAGACCGACGACAACATCGAATCGCTCGAAGTCCTCACCTATGATGGCGAGCGCCTCAAAGCCGGCGAAGGCTACATCCATGCTCATGGGGCGGCGGACGCCCTCGTCCGCCGAGAAGAACCATGTGGTGACAGCCGCCCTCGAGTGGATCAAATTCAAACCTCCCTCAAGCAGATCGCCGGCCGTTACGGCGATCTCATTCGCCAGAAATTCCCCAACATTCCCCGCCGCGTCTCCGGCTACAACCTCAACTGGCTTCTCCCCGAAAACGGCTTTCACGTCGCCCGCGCGCTCGTCGGCTCCGAAGGAACCTGCGTCACCATTCTCGAAGCCACCTGCCGGCTCGTCGCAAGCCCGCCTGAGCGCGTGCTGCTGGTCCTCGCCTACCCCGACATCTATCAGTGCGCCGACCACGTTTCCGAAATCATGCAGCATAAGCCAATCGGTCTCGAAGGCTTCGACGATCTTCTCGTCCATTACACGCGCAAGCGGGGCATGAATTCCGAAGGCCTTGCGCTCTTGCCGGAAGGCGGTGGCTGGCTCATGGTCGAGTTCGGCGCAGAAACCGCGGCCGAAGCCGGATCTCAAGCTCGTCACTTGATGGAATCGCTCGCGCGAACTTCAACCCCTCCGCAGATGCATCTCTACCTTGAAAAGGCAAAACAGAAGCGCGTATGGGAGGTCCGAGAATCCGCACTCGGCGCAACTTCGCACGCTGTCGGGGAGCCCATCAACTGGGAAGGTTGGGAAGACGCCGCCGTCGCTCCCGAAAAACTTGGTGGCTATCTGCGCGACCTCCGCAAGATGTTCGCCGCTTACGGTTACAAAGGCTCTCTCTATGGACACTTCGGCCGCGGCTGCGTTCACACCCGCATCAACTTCGATCTGCAGTCGAAAGACGGCATCGCCAAGTTTCGCCGCTTCATCGAGGAAGCCGCCGATCTCGTCGTCAGCTACGGCGGATCGATTTCCGGCGAACATGGTGACGGCCAGGCTCGCGGCGAGCTTTTGCCGAAAATGTTCGGTCCCGAATTAATACAAGCTTTTCACGAATTCAAATCCGCATGGGATCCTGCGTGGAAGATGAATCCCGGCAAGCTGATTGGTTTCCCGGGAAAGGCGCCCAACAAGCTCGACGAAAATCTTCGCCTCGGCGCGAACTATTCTCCGTGGCAACCGGAAACTCATTTCAAATTCTCCGCCGATCACGGCAGCCTCTCCGATGCTGCACTGCGCTGCGTTGGCGTTGGCAAATGCCGCCGGGAAGAAGGCGGTGTCATGTGCCCGAGCTATCGCGTCACCCGCGACGAGGAACATTCCACCCGCGGCCGCGCCCACCTTCTCTGGGAGATGACTCAGTCCCCGCAACGTGACGACGCCATCATTCGCGAGGGCTGGCGCAGCGAAGAAGTCAAACAGTCCCTCGATCTCTGCCTTGCCTGCAAAGGCTGCAAAAGTGATTGTCCGGTCGGCGTCGACGTTGCGACATACAAAGCCGAATTTCTCTCGCACTATTACGAAGGCCGCTTCCGGCCACGCAGCGCTTACGCCTTCGGCAACATCGATTTTGTGGCCCGCGCCGCCTCGCTCGCTCCCGGTCTCGTCAATCTCGCCACGCAGCTTCCGATTCTTCGCGATCTCTCAAAACTCATCGCCGGAATTCCGATCGAGCGTGCCATCCCCGCCTTCGCCCCGGAAACTTTCAAACAGTGGTTCCATCGCACGCGGCAGGCCCGCAGCTGTGAAGGGGCGCGTCTTTCAGCCGCGCCGAACAGCGGCCTTACTGGAAACGGGGCTTCAGCACTTGGTTTTGGGTGGCGCAGCGCTTCTAGCGCTGCGATGAAGGTTCCCTCGAATGAAAAGGCTTTAGCCCCCGAGGTCCTGTTGTGGCCCGACACATTCAACAACTATTTCCAACCGCACACCGCGCGGGCCGCCGTAGAACTCCTCGAAGCCGCTGGCTTCTGCGTAGTCATCCCCAAAGCACACCTCTGCTGCGGACGCCCACTCTACGATCACGGTATGCTCGATCGCGCCAAATCCCTCCTTCTTCAGATCCTCCATACGCTCTCGCCCGAAATCTCTGCCGGTATCCCTATCGTCGGCCTCGAGCCCAGTTGCATCGCCGTTTTCCGTGACGAACTCCTCAATCTCTTCCCGCACGACCAACGTGCTCAAGCTCTTGCGCGCCAGACATTCCTGCTCAGCGAATTCCTCGAAAAATACGCTCCGGACTTTCCGATCCCTAAGCTCAACCGCCGCGCTCTTCTTCACGGCCACTGCCATCACAAATCCATCATGAAAATGACCGCCGAAGAATCGCTCCTTCGCCGCATCGGCATCGACTTCACCACTCCCGCTCCCGGATGCTGCGGAATGGCTGGCTCGTTTGGCTTCGAGCGCGATAAATATGAAATCTCCCAGGCCATCGGCGAGCTCGAGCTTCTTCCTGCCGTCCGCCACGCTCCCGCCGACTGGCTCATCATCGCCGATGGTTTCAGCTGCCGCGAACAGATTGCGCAATCCACGCCGCGCCACGCGATGCACCTGGCAGAAGTTCTGCAAATGGCCCTAACCGCCCAAAATTCGCCCAACGGGCCCTATCCCGAATCCGACGGCGTCGGTTTTCGCCAAGCGGAGCTTTCCCGTTCCATGATGCGCGGCGGAGCCGGTTTTGCAGCCTTTGCTGCAGGTGCGGCCCTACTGTGGAAAACCTTTCGAACTCGTTGATTTCACGTAATTTAGCATAAAACTGTACTTCCAGCGCGGCTTTTACCCTCGCTACTTCGGGTTTATTCTGCAACAATAATTGGCAAATCCGGGGTGCCGAGGCCCGGCATCCATGCGACTCAGTTATGGACTTGGAAACTACTTTTTCCACTCCCGCCATCGGCAAAGTTCCCACCGAAGCCCTCCCGGCGCTGGTAGCGACCAAGCCGCCGCACGCTCCTTTATGCGGCGCCCTGATGGTCCTGATCCAGTTCGACGTCTGCGAAGAAATCCGCCTCGACCAGCTTCGCCAAATCCTGGGCGCCCGCACCGCCGATGCGAGCTTTAAGCATTCCGCGCCGGGCTACGTCCGCTACCAGCGTCCCCCAGTTGAGGAAGCTCTTGAGCCGATTGTGCTTGAAAGCGGCGAGCGCCTGCAGGGCGACATCAAGTACTTCGATTACGGCGTAGTCAGCGTGATTTTCGAGTTGCCCTTCTCCGGTGACTGGGATCAGCTGGTGCAGCTTTCCAGCCGCTGGGTCTGGGATACGAATTTCGAAAGCCTCGCCGCCCGCATCGTCAAAAAGAAACTCGAGCGCGCCGCGCCCGCCCTCGTCAAGCCCTACACCGGAGAATGGCTCAAAGAAGACTACTTCATCTTTCACCTGCGCGAGATTGCCGGTTCTCCCTCCTCGGCCGATCTTCTTGCCTCGCAAGGCGACCATATCTCGCAGGTGGTTCGCGGCGAATCCCAGCCGCTCTCCGATGGCGAACGCCAGGAAATTCTGCAGTCCCGAATTTCCTATTATCCCAACGATCTTGCCGTCATCGGCTGGAACGCTGCCTTTATCTACGACACACCCAGTGGCGCCGAGACCGGCATCCAGCTTTTGCAGTACGCTAACTCGCAGCTGCTCGAATTTCGCCACTATGATGAGTTGCTGACCCGGCAGCTCGAAGATGTATATGCCTTTCTCGATCGCGGCAGTCACGGCCTCTGGTCCCGCTGGCGCACCGCCCGCGCCGCATCGAAACTCCACACTGTCCTGCTCGATGTGAGTGAACTAACGGAGCGTGCCGATAATGCCATCAAGTTCCTCAGCGATATGTTCTCCGCCCGGCTTTACAAGCTGGCAGCAGCCAAAGTCGGTGTACCCGATTACAAGGATCTCGTGCAGCAGAAGCTGCAGACCGCGGAAGAGCTTTACCGCTTCATGGTGGATGAGTTCAATCAAAGCCGAGCCTTCGTTCTCGAGGTCATGGTGGTTGTAATTCTGATCATCGAGCTGATCTGGATTTTCCGCGGCAAGCCCATCTAAGTCCTTTAACTGAGACGTTATCCTCCATTCTGGTCGCGCAATCCCCGCGACCTTTCGACCGCTTTTTGTCGTGCCCGCAGCGAATTGGCGCGGCGCTCCAAGAGCCGATGCAGGTGTGCTTGTTTGGAGGGGACTTTCAGAGCGGTACCGTCGCACCCGATGGAAAACCTGGCGCCGGCCGTGCAGTTTGAAGCGCCGCGTTCAGCTGAGGATAGCGCGCGGCAAAGAAATAAATGGAATACGCCGGAAAGAAAACGATGAAAGGCACAGCCAATAACGAGACCAAATACAGGAAAACCGCAAGGAGAACCAAACCAATGGTTACAGCCAGCGCGATTGTAGCCGGAGTCCAGGCCAGCCCCGCCGCCTTGCCGGTCAAGACTGCCAGAAGCCCAAAAGCCACGCTGGGCACAACGAGGATCAATCCCAGAATGAGTGTCGCGATTCCAATCAGCGCCGCCGCAACAATGGCCAACACGATTTTCATGCCGATGTAGCCGGCGTAAGCTCCCTTGTCGGCCTTCATCATCGCCCACAGACGCCGCCATCCCTCCATAACGCCAACATCCTCAACCGCCATCTGCGGGATGACAAAATCTTTCGTCAGCACGAGAACCACTGCCGTAGCGATCAAAAACGCAAATAATACTAGGAAAGAGAAAACCGCTATTAGCGCCAGAGCCGGTATGTGCTCCTTCGGTTCTCGGAACAGGCCAGCGCTGAAAGCAAATGCCAGCGGAAGTCCAACTAATCCGATGATCAAAGCTCCGGTAAGCAGAATGTAAAGCAACTTCCAGACGAAATACCGCGATCCCGGCCCTAGGCGGCGATTCCATCCCTGGCGGATGTGGCACTCTCTCGCGACGATGCTGTCGAAAAGAATGAAGCGCATGACGCTGCTTATAAACATCATGATGATGCCGATCGCGAGCGCGGCAATTACTGCCACGGCAATCAAGAAAACCACTAGTGCAGGATTAATTCCCAATGAACCCAAACTTGGCCACGCCATGTGCGGCACAGCCGCCGTGTGCCGTGGCACATTGAAGTTGCTGCGGTTGCATCCGTTGGCGCCAAGTTCTCCAGCCAGCAGCCCCACAAAAGCCAATTTTGTCCACTGGCCAATTCGGAATGGCTGGAACAATTGTTGCTTCGTGTGCTCTATGGCGAGCGTGATCGAATCTACAGCGCTGATTGCCAACCTGCACCTCGGCGAAACGTTCAGCAGCAAGTTACTAAGAAACGGGTCCTCGAGCAACTCAATTCGCAATCATGAGGCGCATGTCATTCCGAACAAGCGCATGCCCAATCCGCGATTATTCGTAGCGCAGCGCTTCCACCGGATCCAGCTTTGATGCACGCATCGCCGGTACCAGGCCGCTGATTGCGCCCACCACGAGCAACACCATCGTGGAAAGAAAAACCGTCATCAGCGAAATGCGCAGGTGGATATCGCCCTGCCCGGAGTCATCTTCAAATAGCGGTCCCATCATCGGCAAGGTTCCGACGGCCCATGCAATCAGGTAAGAAAGCCCCACCCCAATTGCTCCTCCCAGCAGCATGATGAGCAGTGTTTCCGCGAGAAACTGCACCTTGATGTGCCATTTCTTCGCACCCAGCGCGCGCCGCAGCCCAATTTCGCGGATGCGTTCGTCCACCGTCACCAGCATGATATTCATCACGCCCACGCCGCCAATTCCCAAAGTTAAAGTTCCAATAAATGCCAGCAGCACCTGCAATCCGATCGTAAGTGCGTCAATGATCGGACGAAACTCGTCGCGCCCGAACATTTGAATTGCCTTTGGATCGGTCGGCGAAAATCCCTGTCGCGTTGCCACTGCGGCCAGCACCTGTGCCATGGCTTTCTTTTCGAACTGTGGCGCGATGGGCTCAAATACCATGACCTGCGCATAGCGCGTATTCCACAAATCTCCGGCCGTCGAATAGGGAATCCACGCTGACTCGTCGTCGCTTGAAAAATAATTGCTCAGCTGAATCTTGCGCGCCATCACGCCGATCACTGTGAACCGAACGCCGCCAACGGTGATGGTTTCTCCCACCGCCGGCCTCCCGCTGAACAGTTGTTCCTTCAGCCGTCCGCCGAGAAAAATCACTCGCCGCCGTTCCAGTTCGTCGGTCGCGTCCAGCCACCGTCCCTGCGCCGGCACTTCATTCCGCATTTCCCCATACTCCGGACAGACGCCCCGCACCGGATCCGTTCCCACAATGCGATCGTCATACGCGATCTCCGGGCGCTTTACGCTTTCGCGACAAACATATTTCACCAGCGGCGCCGTCGCTTTTACCATGTCGACGTCTGCTTGCTCGAGCACAACTTTTTTTCCGGCGCGCTCCCCGCCCGGCTGTTCGCTCGTTTGCTGTGGCCAGCAGACCACTACGCTTTTGCCGAACGCATCGAAGCCGTGCACCAGAATGCTGCGAAAGCTGTTGCCGTATGCAATCAGTAAGGTCACCGTCGCAATTCCCCACACGACACCCAGCATGGTCAGCAGGCTGCGCGTCACATTGCGCTTCAATGCGATCCACGCTTCGACGATGATTTCGGTGAGCATAAAAGACCAAAATTGAAAGACTGCTCGATTGGATGGCCCATTGAAAAACCACAGCGGATTTCAATTACCCGACGACACGTTCCCCCAATCGCTCAATCTGCTTTACCCTCCCGCCTCATATCTCAACGCCTCGATGGGATCGATCGATGCGGCTCTGCGCGCCGGATATAATGCTGCTCCGACGGCAACCGTACCCAGCAATCC